>DATHOI010000537.1:0-4571 GCA_035485095.1 Polyangiaceae bacterium
CCATCGGCTAGCCGTTGCACCGTAGGCGAGCAGCAACAAGAACATTGCCCCGAGCGCGATCAGGGCGAGATGACGCCGTGCGCAGGCCCAGACCGAGAGCAGTGCGCCGCAGATCGCGACTGCATCGTTGACGAACTGGGCCGGTCGCTCGCTGAACCACTCCGGCACGTTCACTAGCCTTCGGAGCAACAGATGGACGATCGCGATCCCGATGGTTGCGCCAAGCGCTTGCATCAGCACCACCAGTCCAACACGCAAGCGCGCGAGCCTCTCGACCGAATCGACGACTGAACCGAAGAGAACCAAGCCGCTGCGAGATACGAGTGCCATCGCGAGGACCGCAATGGCGAGGATGATAATGTCTGCGAGCAGAGCCAAGCGGACGCTGCCGCCAGTGAGGCGTTCACCGACGATCGCTCCGCTCGTGGCTATCGCAAGCAGCAGGCCTGTGACGAACGCACCTACGAGCATGCGGCGGGCGAAGCGGCGTGCTCGTTCAGGCCACGAGTCGACGAGGACGGTCAGGAGGGCGAGCATGAGGTCGTCAGGTCATAGACGACGAATGGAGCGGACTTCAAGGTTCGAGCCGCAGCCAACTGGCTTGTGGCCCAAGCTGGCCTTGATGGCTGCCGCGGCGGGCTGTGCTGTACAAGAATGCGGCGGTGTAGGTGAGCTCACGGAGCATATCGGTGCGACCCGCCAGAGCGCGACGAAAACGGTAAGGCTCTGCGATTGGTCGCCCCGGGCGCAGAGGCCGCGAGAGTGCCGCGCACGAGGCAGCAGCAGAAGGTACGCTCGGCGAATGGCCAGTGACAAGACGGGGCACGCGGAACCAAGCGCGGCCGCCCGCGACGTTGTCGTCTTCGACTTCGACGGAACGTTGGTGAGTCGTGACTCATTTTTCGATTTCGCGGTCGGCCACTGCGTCGGGCGACCGCCGCGATTGCTTCTTGTCATTGCCCTGCTGCCATTGGCGTTGCTTCTCGCGCTGCGCTCGCGAAAGAGCGCGGGCTCCGCGTTGCTATGGGGCATGACTGTCGGCGCTTCGACCCGAAGTTTTGCGTTGGCCTTGAGCCGCTACGCGAGGCACACGCTGCCGAGTTACTCGAACGACGCCATCTTCGTCGAGTTGGCTCGGCACATTCGGGCGGGCAGCCGCGTGGTCATTGCTAAGGGAACGATGGCCGTCTTGGTGCGCGGTCTGTTGGGTGCCCGAAGTCTCGGGCCGCTTCCGATCGTGGGCTCACGAGTTCGTCGGAGTTGGGGCGGCCTGGTCGCCGAAACGCACTGCGTCGGTAGAGGCAAAGTCCGCGAGCTTCGTCCTAAGCTTGGTATCCTCGAATGGTCTACCGTCTACACAGACAGCTTCGCGGACGGCCCGCTCTTGAGCCGGGCACGAGACGTGACCTTGGTCTCGCCAAGCAGGCGGACCGTGCGTCGCACGCAACAGTTGCTCGACGGGGCAACGACACTGCGAGTGCTGCGTCCCGACTGACGGTGTCACTTCCCGCGGGTGTTGATATTCCCGATTCATTCCTGGACTTAGCGAGCAGCGTGCCCCGGAAAAGGGGCTCTAAAAGCGGCCCTCTCTCGGTCGCGCCAGGGAAGTGCGCCAAATCTTCTGGTGGACGGCGCCACGTCTCGGGGCTGCGGACCAAGGCGCTCGTTGGGTCGCCCCGTCGATGTCCCTAGCCGTCTCGTGCCTAGTTCGCTGGCGTCAGCGTGAAGGCCGTATCGTCGGCAAGCGGTGGCAGAGTCAGCACCACGCCTCCACTGCGGCTCGCCATGATGAGCTGCGGCAGCGCGGCTCCAGTGGCTGTGTCGTAAAACACTGCGTTCCAGTTGCTGGTCGAACCGGGGACGGCGATCAGAATCGCTTCATCTTGAAGCGGTGTCGTGCAGGACCATGCGGGGGAGGAACAAGCGCTGCTGCGATACCAGCCGACGACGAGCGTCGCGCTCCCGAGCGTCGCTCCTACAATGTCAGACGAGCTTACGACGGTCAGCGGTCGTAGGTCGGTAAAATCGAGTCTCTTCACGAATGTTGCCGCGGGCGCCTCGGCGTTGGCATAGCTGTGGACGAACGCGAGGCCCGGCGGTTCGTAAATCGCGTAGCCGTCTTCCCACCACAGGCTACGCGCGTTCATCGCGCCCGAGACGACGCCCGCCCAGATCGCGTGGCGAATACCGAGACTGGCGTTTGCGGAGGTGGTCGCCGTATCCCCGGTGGGCGCGGCGGCCGAGAGGCCCGATTCGCCGATCAAAACGGGCTTGCCGTAGGCGGCGCGCTGGGTGCGGACCGCGTCGATCAGCGCCGAGTCCAGATTCTCGTCGTAGGTGTGAACCTGCAGGATGTCGACCGTGTCACTCGCCTGCAAGCTGGGCCAGTCCGTCAGCGCCGAGAGCGACGCCATGACGGGGCGATGTCTCTCGACGAAGTCGGAGCGACCGAGACGGCTAACCGATGACCAAGAATGCAAGCCAAGCAGCCAGTTCGTTCGCTGTTTTCGCGATCGTCAAATTACGCGACTACGGACGCGCGGGGATCTCCACCGGGCCACGGACGAAATGGATGGTGCCGCGAGTAGTGAACGTCGTCGTTTAGCGATCCGATTAAGCGGAAACGGTCGCGCAATCGCTCGAAGCGCTTGGTCACGGTTTCCTGACGTGCGGGCACCGTTTCGCTGAGCGCGTAGGCTCCGAATACGCCCAAGAGGTAGTCCGGGAGGGCCAACAGGGGCTCGCCCGCTTTTGTGGCACGTCTCAAAGTTGGGAGGTCACGCGGCCTTCGAGCACCTGAGACGTCCAGCGAGAAGTATAGGTGCGCCATCAAAGCATTGAGTTCGTTGTGTCCGACGCTCGGGTTCTCTTCGTACATCACGTGTACTACGCGTCGATCAGCTGCAAAAAATCGCCGCTTTAGGAGCCAGCCAAAAACCTGATGGTATGCCTTCGCGTAGCTTAGAGTCTCCGGTTTCGAGCCATACGCGAGGAACCCGCGAATCGGCAGCTCGGCTAGTAGCTTGATGACGGTCGTTCTGACATCTTCGGGATCATCTGTGTAGTGAAAGCCCCTGGCTGCCATGCGGGGCTTGCGACCAGGGGAGAACGGATCGGCCATATGGCGTGAGAAGAGGTCTTGGACCTGTTTCCTTACGCCTTCGGGATCTTCGATTGTTACGCAGCACATGCAGAACAACGGCCCGGCTATTGTTTTCAATTCCGACTCATCGAACACGACTAGAACGTCGTTCGGTGCGCGCTGGTAGCTCGACGGGTACCTGGGAGATAGCCGCTCCTTTTCGAGCAATGCTGTCCACTTTTGCCGCAGTGGTCTGCCAAAGTCGGGTTCGATTCCCCGCACGTACGCGATGCGCCCATCAATTCGATTGACGACTTGGTGCGCGGTTGAATCACAAGCGGCCCCATGACTATCGATGCCGAACTTCGCGCAGTAGTATAGTTCTTGGCGCAAGCGCCGTTTGAATTTCTTTCGAAGGCGCGGCTGCTTTTCGTCAGCGACACTTAGGCCCGTCACATAGTGCCGTTGCCCGCGTTTGGAGACTCGGAACTTCTTGTCCGAAAGCTCGAATCCCTGGCCTTCGACGATGGTTGCCAACTCCTGCCTGGTTGGCAGTCGCTCGTTGCTTGAGAACGTGAAGTCGTCGGCGTAGCGAGTGTATGCACAGTCTAGACGGCATGCGAGCTCGCTCATCGCGGCGTCGAGTTCTCGGCACACCAGGTTCGCAATTAGCGGGCTCGCGTTTAGGCCGAGTGGTAGTTTCCCGTCGATTGTGACGAATCGCGCGAGGATCTCGGCTGCACTCGGAGAAAGCCCAGCGCCCAAAAGCGAGGCTGAGACGCGCTCGAGAGAAATCGACGGAAAGAAGTCTTTGATATCGCTGCTCAAAATTACTCTCGCGCCGAGGTGCGCCGCAGCATTCGTGACGATCGAGCGTCCGCGTACGTACCCATGAGCGCTGGAGCTGGGAAAGTCGACGAGGCGTCGGCTCAGGTAGTCGTAGAGCCTGCGAAGTAAAGCCTTTTGCGCGTTGGCGAACTCTTGGTGCTGAACGACCCATACCCTTCGCCTCTCGCCCGGCCGCCTGGGATTCTTTTTCCGCAAATCGATTGGAAAGCAAAGTTCCTGCTCGCCGGGGAGCTCGAACACGACTTCACCGTCGGCGGTGGTGATCTTGATGTCTTTCGACCGGCCCGACTGATTATTGATTGCGCGTTCGACCAAAGCTTCTGAGCAGCCAATGGCCACCGCCACATCGCGGACACTGTTGAGGGCAGAGAAATCTACCGTTAGCGGGGGGAGAGGCATTGGGTATGCCGGGCGACACAGACCAGGACAGCAAGCGGTACTTCGAGAGCGGGTGCGACTCGCACCCTTACGACCATGGAATCGTCACCCGGCATCGCACGATTACGCGCGAAGTCGCGTTGTTGGTCAAGTGCTCCCGGTTGGTCGGTGCAGCAGGGATCGCTGGCGGGCAGCGGTTGCGTCCGAGGTTTGACCGCGGCTGTCTCGTGTTTAGCATCCGGATGCCGTAAGAGATTTATTT
>DATHOI010000538.1:0-2637 GCA_035485095.1 Polyangiaceae bacterium
CGAGCTCACGTTTTCCGACCATGGCGAGCGCGTGCTGCGTATCTACTTCACGCTGGCGTTGGCTCCCGCTGGTCACGAATTCGTGACCGCGTTCGAAGCGATGCGCGGCTCGAGGCATGAGCGAACGTCGCAAGCCGAGCCCGAACCGGTGGACGAGTTTGCGCTACCCGAAGAAACCGCGCCCATCGTGGGTCATCCGCTGTGGCGGCTGCTCGCCTTCGCGCGCCCGCGCTTCGGCAAGATTGCGATAGGTCTCGCGCTCACACTCGGAACGACTGCCGTCGGCTTGATCCCGCCCTATTTGACGATGCCGCTCGTCGACAAGGTGCTCGTGCCTTGGCAAGAGGCGCACGGCATCTCCACGGAGGCGGCGCACCACGCGCTCTGGGTGTATCTCGGTGGACTCGGGGCAGCAGCCTTCCTGGCTTGGCTTCTGGCCTGGGCGCAAGGCGCGGTGCTGGCGTGGGTCAGCGAGCTGATCAGCGCCGATCTGCGCAACCGCGCGTTTTCACATCTGCAGCGGCTGAGCCTTCAATACTTCGGCGGCAAGCGCACGGGAGATCTGATCAATCGCATCAGCTCCGAGACCGATCGCATCTGCTCCTTCCTTTCCGACACGCTGATCGACTTCATCACCGACCTGCTCATGATTCTGAGCACGGCGATCGTCCTGTTCGCGCTCGATCCGCTGCTGGCGCTGGCCGCTCTGGCCTCGTTTCCACCGATCGCCTGGTTCATGATTCGCGTGCGTGGCGCGCTCACGCACGGCTTTCTGCGCGGCAGCCGGGCCTGGGCGCAGAT
Organism: Polyangiaceae bacterium; assembly: GCA_035485095.1. GTDB lineage: Bacteria > Myxococcota_A > Polyangia > Polyangiales > Polyangiaceae > PMG-095. The sequence goes on from DATHOI010000538.1 coordinate 802, forward strand.
GACGAACATTCTTTCCGACACGATACCGGGGATTCGCGTGGTCAAAGCGTTCTCCCAGGAGCGCCGCGAGGTCGCGCGCTTCGAGGAGGCCAACGCTCGGATCGTCGAGATCAACAATCGCGTCAACACGTTGTGGACGTCCTTCTGGCCACTCGTGGCGCTGCTGAATCAGCTCGGTTTGCTCGTCGTGTGGGCCGTGGGCGCCTGGGAGATTCTGCACCATCGCATCACCGTCGGTGTCTTGACGGCGTTCATCGCCTACATCAGTCGCTTCTACACGCGCGTCGAAAGCATGAGCCGCGTGCTCACGGTAACGCAGCGGGCCGCCGCGGCCGCACAGCGCTTGTTCGACATTCTGGATCGCGCTCCGACGGTGATCGAACCAAAAGACCCGCTGTCGATCGAGCACGTGAACGGGGAGCTCCGCTTCGAGCACGTCTCGTTCCGCTACGGCAGCCGGCTCGTGCTCGACGACGTGAGCTTCACCGTCAAGCCCGGACAGATGGTGGGCATCGTCGGGCACACGGGCTCCGGCAAGAGCACGGTGTCCAATTTAATTTGCCGATTTTACGACGCCTCCTCGGGCGCCGTGCGCATCGACGGGATCGACGTGCGCCGCGTGACGCTCGAAGACTACCGACGACACATCGGCATCGTGCTCCAAGATCCGTTCCTATTCTTCGGCACGATCGGCGAAAACGTCGCATACGGCGCACCGAGCGCTGGGCCAGCCCGCGTGCTGCAGGCGGCTCGCGCCGCTCGCGCACACGAGTTCATTCTGAAGTTGCCCGAGGCATATGACTCTCTCGTAGGCGAGCGAGGGCAGTCGCTCTCTGGCGGCGAACGCCAACGCATCGCCATCGCGCGGGCGATCCTGGTCGATCCGCGAATTTTGATTTTGGACGAAGCGACGTCCGCCGTCGATGTTCAAACCGAGCGGGAGATCCAGGCGGCGCTCGACAACGTGGTCCAAGGGCGGACCACCGTGGCCATCGCGCATCGCCTCAGTACGCTGCGCAAAGCAGATCTGCTCGTCGTGCTCAAAGACGGGAAAATCGCGGAGCTTGGCAGCGCGGTCGAGCTTTTGGCAAAGGACGGCGAATATGCGCGCTTGGTGCGCGCGCAGAGCTCGAATCAGACGGACAACGCGCAAGAAGAGTCCACGGCAAGCTCGGCGGAGCTCGAGGTCAGTCACGAGGCCATTCCGCTGCTCGACCCCGCGCGACTAGAGCTCGAGCTGGACGCCGTAGGCCAGCTCTGGGCCACCGAGCGCGGCAGCGGCGAGCGCCTGGCGGTCGTGGCGCGACGCTCCTTCCCGCTCAGCGATCCGCACGCCTACGTGTCACTGATCGATGACCGTGGCCTAGAACGAGCCTGCATCGAAGCCCTGTCAGCGCTGACGGAAGCGGACCGCGCCTTGATCGAACGAGCGCTCGGCGCGGCTGACTTTCTGCCGGTGATCGCTCGCATCCACAGCGTCACTCAGGAGGCCACGAGCTCACTTTGGTCGGTAGACACCGACCGCGGCAGCACGCAGTTCGTGGTCGATCAGGAGGACCACGTGCGGCCGTTGGAGGATGGTCGGCACTTGATCAGCGACTCGCATGGCATGCGTTACTTGGTGCCCGTGCCGAGCACCCTCGACGTCGTCAGCCGTAAGATTCTGGCGCGCTTTTCCTGAACAGCGCCAGCGCAGGCGGCATCACTCCGCGCAAGCCACGCCGCCGACCTGACAGGTGCCGGTCTTTTGATTCACGATCACGCACGAAGAACCGGCAGCGCAATCAGCCGCCGAGCGGCAGCCGGTGCCTGGATACACGCAGTACAGCCCGGACG
>DATHOI010000539.1:0-10918 GCA_035485095.1 Polyangiaceae bacterium
GGGTACCTCGATTTGACCGCCGGGTACCCCAAATGTACGGCGGCCTAGTTCTGGAGCTGGTCCGTTCAGAGCCAACTCGGTGCGATCGGCGCGAATAAGTCGAGGCGCATGCTTGGGCGGGGCTTGCCCCCGTAGGCCGTGTCGAGGTTTCGTGTGAATCCGAGTTTCTCGTAAAAGGGAAGAGCGTCCGGGTAGGCATCCAAGGTCAATAGACGACACCCCGCCGCCTCCGACATGTCGAGCCCCGTGTAGAACGCGAAGCGCACGAGAGCTTCGCCGATCCCTCGGTGGCTGGCGCGGAGCTCTTTGCACACGGCGAGTCGGGCAATCTTCAGCGCAGGCACTACAGGGTGATCTTCGAAGGCGAGCGCGTTGCCCGAGCCGTCGCGCAACTTTTTACGCTCGTTTGGCTTCAGCACCACAGCGTCGGACATCAAGGTCACGTAGCCGCGCGCCTGACCTTCGTACCAAGCGACGTAGCTGCGCGCGACGTTCAGCGATTGAAGACGCAGCGCATCGGTGCGAATGAAATCGTCAAGGTCATCATCGCCGCAAGTGAACGTGGCGAAGGTGCTGACCGAGTCTCCCCCGAACGGACGAATTTCGAGGAGACTTCGATCAATATCGGCGCGGATCGGTCCCGCTTGTCCCATGCTTCGGTCGCATCATCTCAGCCCGCGCATTTCGAGCTTCGTCGATTCGGCGCCGAGCCTCCTCCGGTGGACACACGTGCGCCAGCTCGGCCAGCAGCTTCTCAGCTGCGGCGCCTTCGAGCGTCGGGGTGGGTTCGATTGGGCGGGCCATTAGGGCGTCTTCTATGGCGTACGGCATATAACGTACGCCTCGGCCCGGGTGGGGCAACTAATTCTTGCACGTGCCTGCAAAAACGGCCGTCGACCGGGTGCCCACGCATTGCCAAGAGCAGCTCCACGGGTCCGAGCTCATGCACAGACACCAGGGCGCCGTGTAAACGGGGCAGGAAACCGGCCGAACGTGGCGCGTACACCCACCCCGAACGACCGGCTCGGCCGCGGCGCCTCGAGCCGAGAGCGTACCGAACAGCGCCAACCCGAGCAACACGGCGACCGTCTTTCGAGACATTGTGCAAAGCCTATCGCGTCGCCCTCGCATCTTCGAGAGCCGGGGGTAAGAGCGATGCAGCGCTTCGCGCGCCACCCGCGGCCGGAAACAGCGCCTTCGTGACCCTTCGACCGAGCTGGATCGCGGGTGCCTCGATCAAATGGTACATGAGAACGGGCGCGACGATAGCGAGGCCCGCAAATACCGCCATGCGGAGCGGTCGATTCTGTTGGGTACCGAGCCAGGTGGCCGCGCCGCCGAAGTGTTTGAAGGCGGGGCTGAACGGATTGCTGAAGACGAAGATCTCGATCGCGAAGTGCGACAAGTAGATCCCATAGCTGTAGCGCGCGACGAGATGTGCAGCTCTCCGGAGCGGTGCCCACGACACCTCTGCAAACAACGGGATCGCCAAGCCGAGTGCGAGCCCGAACATCGCAACGTGCAGCGGAGCGCTCCGGTTCGTTGTCGTCATCCAGAGGGCCGAGAGCGGTGGCCTGCCATCCGAGACGCCATCTCGACGTTAGCCGTGTCTTCGAGCGTCTTCAGCTTCTCGATGACTTGGCCAGCATCCGATCTCTTCCAGATACCCCTGAAACCGAGTGCATCGAACATGGCCAGGAAGCCAGGGGTCATGCTGTAACTGCTACGCCTTCTTGCGTTCAGAGGCCAGCACGCGCTCCGCTTCGAGGGCGGCTTTAGCCCGACGCTTCGCGAGCCTCGCCTCTATTCGCTCTTGATCGCCCAGTCCATGTACGCGGAGGACACGAGCCGCGACTTTCTCGGGCCGCTTCCCGCTTCATAAGGGATCAGGTCTCCATCACCTCCTCGGCGAGCCCCAAAAACTCGAGGCAAACGCCGCGTTGAAGCGGGGCCGGCGCCGTGATCTGCTCAACTCCATCATCAAGCGGGAGAGTCAGCATGGACTACACGTCGGCGATCGCGGAGTTGCTCTCACATCACGGGTTCCGCCGCTTCATGATGTCTCGGACCCAAGTTGGACACCTGAAGCTCGTCGGGCAGCTCGACGGCCGGCCAATCGACATCGTGCTCGACACTGGGGCGGCCAAGACCATCGTTGATCTGAGCTATTGTCGCTCCGAAGGATTTGCCGTGAGCGACACCGGACAGCCCGGTGCTCCGGCGGTCGGGGCGGGAAATGCCACCGTCTCCGTTTATACGCTGGGGGATGTTCGGTTGACTCTCGAAGGGCTGCCAGTCCGGTCCGATGGCATATTCGCGATTGATATGAGCTACACCAACCAAAAGCTGACGATGAAGGGGGCTGATCCCATCCGTGCCGTCCTTGGGCAGGATGTCCTGCGCTACCATCACGCGGTGATCGACTATGCGACACTGGCTCTTTTCCTCAAACAGGAACCTGTCGAGCTCTAGCGGACACGCGGGCGTCGTTATTGCCGCCATTGCCTGAGGCGAGTTTGGGTGTCGTGCCTCAGGTGCCCGCGCCAGTTCCGCCCGTGCCCATGTCGCACGACGTGGTGCCGATGCCACCAGTCAATTCGATGTCGCTCACCGTTACGTCAGCCGCGTACGCCACGGCGGTCGCGGTCCACGGCAAGGACCAGCGGAGGCCGAGAACCTGTTTTGGATCCGCGGTTGCCGTCGGCATGCCGGCCGAAAAATCGGTAAAAAGCACGCTCAAGGTCGCCTCCGTCGTCGTGATCGCTGACGACTTGGTCGGTGGTTGGCACACGTTATAGGCCATCGACGGATCCATCGCGGTGCACGCGCCTTGCTTATCCATCGGAAGGGGCTGCCAAGGCGTGTCGGAGTTCGTCAGCAATTGGAAAGCGAGCATGTTGGTTGCGTCCGTCTTGCCGCTCACCTTGAAGCTAATGCCGGTGTACTTCGAAAGATCCGAGCAGCTCGTGAAGTAAAGACCGAAGCCGAAGCCGTAACCGGTCACCATGCCAGTTACGTGGATGCTGTCAGTGGTGGTCACGTCACGGCTGAGGCCCATGCCGGAAATCGTGATGCCACCGGTGAACAGGCCGCCGCCCCACGAGTTCGTCGTGGATTGCGGGAAGGTCGTCCAGCTATCGCAATTGGCCATCACACCTGCGCAGGCAAAGGGACCCGTCGTGCTGCCGCTGGTGCCCGAGGTGCCCGCGCCGGATGTCGTGCCCGTCGAGGTCGTGCCACCGGTCGAGGTCGTGCCCGCGAGCGAGGATGTGCCTGCGGTGCCTGCACTCGATGTCGCGCCGCCCGCGCTCGCGGGCGCCCCGCTGCCGCTGCTCGAACAGGCTTCTAGTCCGACGACACCGACGACACCGACGACACCGACGACGAGAGCAAACCCAACCAGCCCAGCTTTGGAATCAATATTTCGGAACATGGACGAACCTCCGACCCTTACGGGGCCCTGGCAGGCGCTGCGGGTTTTCCTGTTCAACTTGCTTTTAACGGGCGAATTTCGCGCAGCGCTTTGACGCCTTCTAGTTCCGCGCGGCGCAGATCGAAGCTCGTCTGCAAGTTGAGCCAGAACTGCGCCGTGGTGCCGGCGAAGTAACGCTCGAGCCGCAGCGCCGTTTCAGGTGTGAGCGCACGCGTCGCATTCAGGATGCCGGTGATCCGATTTGTGGGGACGTGCAGAGCAGCCGCCAGCGCGTTCGCCGACATACCGAGCTCGTCGAGCTGCTCTCGTAGTATTTCGCCCGGTGAGACGGGCCGCATCTTATGCCTAGCCATGACTATTGCCTCGATTATGTTGACTAGTGATAGTCGACAATCTCCGCGTCGTAAGCGTCCACTTTCTCCCAGCGGAAGCAAAGCCGCCACTGGTCGTTGATTCGGATCGAATGTTGACCCTTTCGGTCTCCTTTGAGCGATTCTAGCCGATTGCCCGGGAGACCGCCGAGATCCTCGAGACAGGTGGCCGCGTCGAGCACGGCCAATTTTCGTTCGGCCTTTTCGCGAAATGCATCGAACGCCGCGACCCGTTTCCCCTGCCAGAGGCTCTCGGTTTTCTTGCCGGCAAAGGACCGGATCATCGAACCAAGCCTAGCGCGCTTTACGTGTTACGTCTAGCGTAATACATCTTCCTCTGGGCACAGCCACGATCACTCGTTCGAGCTGGTGAGGGAGCCACTCAGTCGCTGACGCAGAGACCAGCCGCGCGGCACTCGCGATCTCACAATGACCACCCGTTGGCAGTGGTGCGGCAGCGCCTGGTACGGGCGCGCAACATTCGAGCAGGTGAGCATGGGGCGTCCCTGCCTCGTCGCATGCGCTGTAGTTCACTGATAAAGGCAGCGAAGGAGGCGACTGAGGTCGAATCCCCGCGCTGGCCGGCGTAAGCTTGGCGTTCATGCAAAGCGAGCTCCTCCACGCACTGCTGGCGGCTGGTCTCAAGCACGGCGCGAGTGACATTCACTTCCGACCCGGAGCCCCGGCGATGTGCCGCGTCAACAAGCAGCTGTTACCGCTGAAGACCGAGGCGCTGAGCTCCGCCGACACCGAGGCGATCGCGCTGCTCGTCGGGGGCCGACAGCTCGCCAAGGAGGTCCTCGACGACGTCCAGGAATTCGACGTGAGCTACTCGCTTCCAGGCGTGGGTCGCTTCCGCGCCAACATCTACCGCCAGCGCGGCTCGCTCGCGGTGGTGATGCGCATCATTCCGAGCGAGGTGCCGGCGCTGGAGACGCTCGGCTTGCCCGCGGTGGTCGAGCGTATCGCAGAAATAGAGCGCGGGCTGGTGCTGGTCACCGGGGCGACCGGCTGCGGAAAGTCAACCACGCTCGCGGCCATGATCCGCCGCATCAACGAGACGCGCACAGCGCACATCCTCACCATCGAAGATCCGATCGAGTTTCTGCACCGAGGCCAGAGGAGCTCGATTTCGCAACGCGAGATTGGGATCGACACGCGCAACTTCGTTCGGGGCATGCGTTCGGCCTTGCGCCAAGATCCGGACGTGATCTTGGTGGGCGAAATGCGCGATCCCGAATCGATCGACATTGCGCTGAAGGCTGCGGAAACGGGCCACGTCGTGTTCTCCACGGTGCACACGACCGACGCGGCCAAAACCGTTGGCCGACTAGTGAGCGTCTTCCCACCCGAAGAACAAAAGAGTGCGCGTTTGCGCTTGGCGGACAACTTACGCGCGACGATCTCGCAACGCCTTTTGCCCCGGGCTGATGGCAAGGGCATGGTCGTCGCCGTCGAGATCATGATCTGCACGGGCAGCGTTCGCGAGGTCATCGCCGAGCGTTCTCCGGGATCACTCAAAGATCTGATCGAGCAAGGCCGCGAGCAGTACCACATGCAGTCCTTCGACCAGCACCTGGCTGAGCTCCACGCTCAGGGCACGATCACGAGGCAGGTTGCGCTCCACGCGGCCAGCAATCCCGCGGATTTCCAGCGCCGGCTATCGTTCACGTGAGCCAATCGGCTCGGCCGCCCGAACGGGTGCTTCTCAGATCGATCCGGTTCGGCTAGCTTGCCCGGCTGGTGGTGGGCGACCCGACGCTGATCGCGACGATCGGCCGACACAAGGAGTCCACTACTATGCACCTGTTACGACGCGAATTCGGTTTGTTGGCGGCTTCGTCACTCGTCCTGACCGCACTGCCCCTCACCGCCTACGCCGACCCCGACGACACGACCACGCCGGACGACAAAGACAAGAAGCACAAAGGCGTGCACACGGGCGGCAGCAAACACCATGCGGGCCCAACGACGGCCGATCACCTCTCGTATGATTGGAAGTTCGGGTTTCACTCCAAAAACATCGCGCAGAACGATTGGAAATTCGATTTCCCAGAGAACGGCCAGGCTAGCGTTCTGATCGACTACAAAGGCAATTGGCAGTATTCAGGCTCGTTCCCTGCGCAACCGTCTTTGGTGCTGCCTTGCCGCGTTACCGTCGGCGTCGGGCTCAAGAGCTCGCTCGGTAAGATCTTCGCCGTCACGAAGACGTTCACCGTCACTCGCGCTGGCGCAACCTGGTCCAAGCAGGGGCACAACGCCATCGTCGGCGATCTGTGGAAAGACGTCGTCAAAGGTCACGATTGGAAATGGGCGGCACACACGCACCAAGAAGTGCCGCAAGAACCGCCGCCCCAAGACGGCGCGAGCGGTGATTCCACGTTCACCTCGGTCACCGACGATCTGGCCAAAGGTTTGCTCGGCCCGATCGGCTTCTTTCTATAACCGACTCGAGACTCGGCTGCGCCGGGCCTAAGCACACGACGATTGCCGAGCGGAGCGCTGAGCTCGAAACTGCTCGGTATGCAGAGCTGAAGTGGTGCCCCGCCTACGTCGCGGGGGGTTTGACGCCAGCGGGGCACCGCGCACAGGAGTATCATACCCGAGGGTTATTTGTGAAGCGCGTGGCGCGTCCTACGAGCAGCCCGCGTTCGCCACCCAATCGCTACGCCACGGCGCGCGGCGCGGCGTGTTGCTGGTCGATGTCAGGCGGCGCTCGAGCGCAAGTCCGCTCAGGGCGCCAAATTCGGTTGACCTGCATCTGCGTCTCCTCTTGGATGAGCACGTGCTCCTGACGAAGCGGAAGACCCTGCACTCGCGGTTGCTCTCGCTCAGCAAGGCGCGGCAAAGCGCGCCCGCTGCCGTCGGAGAAGCCGCTGCACTCGTTCACGAGAAGCAGCTCGCGGTGCTCGACGCGGTCGAGTGGGCCGTGGAGCGCTGGAGTCCACACGCCGAGATTTCCGAGGCTGCAGCAGACCCACGCCCAGCACACTCGGCACACCTGATCGCCGCGCTCGTCTACTTGGACCCGCGCTTTGGACGCCTAGGCTCGGCCTTCGTGACCGACATCATCGACCGCGTGGTCAACCCACCGCTCGCCAGTAACTCAGGTCCACGATTGGACGCGAAAGCTGCGGCCGCGCTATTGACGGTCGAAGTCGGGGCCTTCGGCAGGTAGAGTCCGCTCATGGATCAGCGCGGACCTATGCCACCCTTCATGCGCGGCTTCGTGACGTTCATGGCCATCGCCTTCGCATCGACTTTGTCGCTCGTGATCCTGCAGCGAGTTCATCCAATTGGGCACCGGGCCTGGATGTTTTCGTTCTATTCGGCGGGCGCCTTGGCCGGGATCTGCGCGTGGTTGGTCGGCAGACAGCCGATTTAGAGCCTAACCCATTAGTGGCCGAGCCAACTCGCAGCGCAGCGCGCAGATCAGCGCGCTGAAGGAATGCGCGTTCGTAGCGCCGCTGTGCGACTCAGCTCAGACCCGGTTGTTCGCCCGGCGCGTCGCTCGCCGGAGCGACACGCGGCGGCGCGTTGGATTCCTGGCCGTCTTCTTCGATCAGCTCGCCATTGCGATATTCGATCAGCGTGCGTCGCGGACCAAATAGCTTGTCGGGCTCGGGGAAGGTCATCGCCTCGCGCAGCACGTCGTCCATGTGCTCGACCAACACGACGCGCAGGTTCTTCAACACGCGGCGCGGGATCTCTCGCAGATCCTTGCGATTTTCCTTCGGGATCAACACGGTGGTGATGCCGTTGCGGTGAGCGGCCAGGATCTTCTCCTTCAAGCCACCGATAGGCATCACGCGACCACGGAGCGTGATCTCGCCGGTCATCGCCACCTCGTTCCGAACGGGCACGCGCGTCAGAGCACTGGCAATGCTGGTCGCCATCGTCACGCCCGCGCTCGGCCCATCTTTCCGGACGAAATCCGGGAAATGCACGTGCACGTCGACCTTCTGATAAAAATCAGACTCGAGGTTGAGCACGGTGCTGCGGGAGCGGATGTAGCTCATCGCGGCTTGCGCGCTCTCTTCCATGCCCTTCTCGAGCAGGCCAGTGATAACCAGCTTGCCTTTGCCGGCCACGACACTGACCTCGCAGTCGAGGATGTCGCCGCCGTGATCGGACACGCTCAGACCGTGCGTGAGGCCGATCGCGTCGAGCTCTTCCTTCTTACCGAGTCGGAACTTCGGCACGCCGAGGTACGTCGGCACGTCAGCGCCGCGGATCTCGAGCTTCTGCTCCTTGCCCTCTTTCACGACCTTGAGCGCGACCTTGCGGCACACCGCAGCCAACTCTCGCTCGAGCGAGCGCACGCCGGCTTCACGCGTGTAGTGATGGATCACCGTGCGGACGGCGTTCTCCGTGAACTCCACCGGCACGTCTTCCAGCCCGCACTCCTTCTTTTGGCGGGGGATCAGGTACTTCTGCGCGATGTTCAGCTTCTCGAATTCGGTGTAGCTCGTGAGCTGAATGATCTCCATGCGGTCCTGAAGCGGGATGGGAATGCCGCTCAGGGTGTTCGCTGTGGTGATGAACATCACGTCCGACAGGTCGTAGTCGAGATCGAGGTAGTGATCGTTGAAGCCCTTGTTCTGCTCCGGGTCGAGCACCTCGAGCAGCGCAGCCGCCGGATCACCGCGAAAATCCGTGCTCATCTTGTCGATCTCGTCGAGCAAGAACACGGGATTATTCGAGCCGACCTTCTTCAGGTTCTGGATGATCTTGCCGGGTAGCGCGCCGATATACGTGCGACGGTGACCGCGAATTTCGGCTTCATCACGCACGCCACCGAGCGATAGGCGCACGAATTTACGACCCGTGGCCCGCGCAATGCTGCGCGCGATGCTCGTCTTTCCGACGCCCGGCGGACCGACGAAGCACAAGATCGGCCCCTTCAAGCTCTTGGTCAGCGCCTGCACCGCCAAGTACTCGACGATGCGCTCTTTCGGCTTCTTCAAACCATAGTGATCCTCGTCCAGGATCTTCTCGGCTTCGGTGATGTCGAAGCGCTCTTCTGTCTTGTCCGACCAGGGCAGGCTCAAGATCCAATCGACATAGTTGCGCACGACCGTCGCTTCCGCGCTGGTCGGATGCATCATCTTCAGCTTCTTGAGCTCCTTCTTGACCTTGCCCTGCGCTTCTTCGCTGAGCTTCTTGGTCTTGAGCTTCTCTTCAATCTCTTGGATTTCTGACTTGAACTCGTCGCGCTCACCACCACCCAGTTCCTTCTGGATGGCCTGCATCTGCTCGTTTAGGTAGTACTCCTTCTGCGTCTTCTCCATCTGCTTCTTGACGCGGGAGCGGATTTTCTTTTCTACCTGCAGGATCTCGATCTCGGCCTGCATCAGCTCGTACAGGCGTTCGAGCCGCTTCTTGGGTTCTTCCATCTCGAGCAGACCCTGGCGATCGGCGAGCTTGATCGTGGGGAGATTGGCGGCGATCGTGTCGCTGAGCTTCGATGCGTCATCGATGCTCTGCACGCTCATCAAGACCTCGGGTTGAACCTTCTTGTTGAGCTTGACGTACACCTCGAAGGTGCTCTGCACGCTGCGGATCAGCGCCTCGACCTCGACATCGGCCACACCCGCCTCGGCGATTTCTTCGATCTCCACGGAGAAAAAATCGTTCCCGTCGTTGTAGCGTTTGACCCGCGCGCGTTGCCGCCCTTCGACCAACACCTTCACGGTGCCGTCTGCCAGCCGCAATAGCTGCACGATAGTGCCCACGGTGCCGACCGTGTAGATGTCGTCCGGCGTGGGCTCGTTGGTCTTGGCGCTCTTCTGCGCAGCCAAGAAAATCTCCTTGTCGCGCGCCATCGCCTCGTCGAGCGCGGCGATGCTCTTCTCTCGGCCGACGAAGAGCTGCGATACCATGTGCGGAAACACGATGATGTCGCGCAGCGGCAAGGCCGGAACCGTGCGCCGAGGCGCAGCACTACGATCGTTGGGGTCGTTCTTGAAAAACATGAATTTTACCCGGGGCCAGCCAAAACACGGCCGGCAAATGGGACAGCGGGACTACCGAAAATGGACCCCGCACCGTGCCGCGCGCGGCCGCGCGCGTCAGCCGACGCCCGCTTCCTTGTGATAAACGATGAGCGGCGCGTCCCCGTTGGTGATCGCGTCCTCGTTGACCACCACTTCTTTGATGCCCTGCTTGGAAGGCACCTCGTACATGATGTCGAGCATCGCCTCTTCCAAGATGGCGCGTAGGCCGCGGGCGCCGCTCTCGCGGACCAGGGCTTTTCGGGCGATGGCTTGCAGTGCACCTTTGGTGAACTTCAGCTTCACGCCGTCCATCTCGAACAGCTTTTGAAACTGCTTCACCAAGCTGTTCTTGGGCTTGGTCAGGATGTCGATCAGAGCGTCTTCAGTCAGCTCGTGCAAAGTCGCGATGACCGGCAAACGACCGATGAACTCCGGGATCAACCCGAACTTCAGTAAGTCCTCGGGCTGCACGTGGCTCAAGAGCTCGCCGAGCTTGAGCTCCTTCTTGCTCTTCACGTCGGCACCGAAGCCGAGACGCGACTGACCCAAGCGGCGCTGCACGATTTGATCGAGCCCAACGAAAGCGCCGCCGCAGATGAACAGGATGTTGCTGGTGTCGACCTGCAAGAAGTCCTGCTGCGGATGTTTGCGGCCACCCTTCGGGGGCACGTTGGCGATCGTGCCTTCGATGATCTTCAGCAGCGCCTGCTGAACACCCTCGCCCGACACGTCACGGGTGATCGACGGGTTGTCGCTCTTCCGGCTGATCTTGTCGATTTCGTCGATGTAGACGATGCCGCGCTGAGCGCGCTCGACGTCGTGATCGGCGTTCTGCAAGAGCTGCACGATGATATTTTCGACGTCCTCACCCACGTAGCCGGCTTCCGTCAGGGTGGTCGCGTCCGCGATCGCGAACGGCACCTTGAGGATCTTGGCTAACGTTTGAGCGAGCAGCGTCTTGCCGCTGCCGGTCGGACCAAGCAGGAGAATGTTGCTCTTGCCGAGCTCTACGTCCTCCGATGCTACTTTGGAGTCGATGCGCTTGTAGTGATTGTGAACGGCCACCGCGAGCGTCTTCTTCGCGCGCTCTTGGCCGACCACGTAGTCATCCAGGATCG
>DATHOI010000540.1:0-7385 GCA_035485095.1 Polyangiaceae bacterium
CTGAGGCGTCGGTTAGTTTTTGATCGACTTCCTTGGCAATCGCCGCGTCTGGTGGCGGCGCTGCCGCGTCGGCCGTTGCGACGGGAGTCGTCGGAATTGCTTGTGGGGTTTTTTCCGCCTTCTCCGAGGGCGCGCTCTTCTCCTCGAAGCGTTGTACCGGCGCTTGCTTCGTCCACATGTCTGGCAGCTTCATCTTGACCTTCTTGCTGCCGAGCTTGAGCAGCGGCAGGTCGTCGAGCACCGGTTTGACGGCAATAGGGATCTCCTCCGGTGGCGTCGCTTCGTGCGCTACGACTCGCGCGCGGTTCTGACCGGCGGTGATGAGCAACCCAAACAATCCAAGCTCGACCATGCCGGCGAAAAAGACGGCCAGCGCGAGCTCCCGTGGCAAGAAGGCGGGTGCCGCCATGACTCAGGGGGCCTTCGCGCTCGACTTCTTCTTGTCGTCGGGCGTATCGGTGTCTGGCTCTATTTCCGGCTCGACCAGCAGATTGAGTGACTCCACGCCGCTGTTGCGTGCGGCTGCCACCACCGTCGCAACGATCCCGTAGCGCGCGTCCTTGTCGGCACGGATGTAGAGCTCGTGTTCTTTCTGAACGCGCGCATTTTCCTTCAATGCTTGGTCGATGTGCGAGGTCACGTCTTCCTCGCCGAACAGGACTTTCTCGTCTTTGGTGACGGTCACCAGCAGGCGCGCATCCTTCACTGGCGTTTGGGCAGCGTGGACCTCGGGCAAATTGATGCGGAGCCCGGTGGTCAGCAGTGGAGCGGTGACCATGAAAACGATCACCAATACGAGCATCACATCGACGAGCGGCGTGATGTTGATGTCACGAAACCCGCCCCGACGGCCTCTGCGTGCGGGCCCCATCGCCATGTTCAGCCTCGGCCGCGCGACAGCGGAATAGCACTTTCGCTCGGATCGGCGATCAGCGTTTCGACCCAAACCTCGGCTGAAGCGGTGAGCTCATCGAGCAGATCGCCAATGCGCTTGTCGACGTAGTTGAAGCCGATGGTAGCTGGAATGGCGGCGACCAAGCCGAACGCGGTGGCGATCAGCGCTTCACCGATGGCCGGTGCCACGACGGGTAGGGATGCGCTTTTCTCGACGCCGATGCGCAAGAAGGCATCCATGATGCCCCAGACCGTGCCGAACAGGCCGATGAACGGCGCGGCAGACGCAATGCTCGACAGCGTGGGCATGAGCGCCATGGACCGCTGCTGCTCGCTGGCGATGGCGCGCTTGGCGACCGCCATGAGCAGCTCGGACGTGAGGTGGCGCTGGTGGTGCCGCTTGGCAAGCTCGAGTACGACGCGCGCGCCTGGCGCGGACTTGTGCTGGATGGCGAGCGCAATCAAATCCGAAGAGCGTTCGACGCCGGTGGTGGCTTTTTCGAACGCGTGATGGGTGCTCTGCAATCGGCGAATTTGTGCCGACTTCAGAAACCAGATCAGCCAAACCAAGAGCGAGGCCGTGACGAGGATCAGCAGCACGGCCAGCACGATGCCGGATGCATTGAGCATTAGTCCGATCGGGTCAACGCCCTTCGGGTCGGCAGTCGCAGCTGCGAAAGCTGGTGTCATGGCTCGACTCAGATACATTTCACTCTCGCTCGGAGCGGCTCCGCTCTTGGCTGGGTGCCCGCGCAGGTTTGCAGGCGCCGAATCCTCGTCTCTAGTTGCCCAAAACCACGTCGACGCGGCGGTCCTTGGCCCAAGAGGCTTCGTCCGTACCCGTCGCGTCGAGCTTGCCACGTGAGGTCGTCGCGATCTTCGCAGCTGACATACCTTGGTCGGCAATCGCCGACTTGACGTTGTCGGCGCGGCGACCGCCGAGCACCATGTTGTATTCTTCCTCACCGCGCGGATCGGCGTGGCCAACCAGACGAAGCTCGCGACCCTTCAATGGTCCGGTCATGAAGCAGTCGGCGAGCTTCTTGAGCACTGCCTTGTCTTGCGGTCGCACGTTCGCCGAATCGTACGAGAAGAACGCCTCTGCGTCGGTGATGCCGCAAGCCTTTCGGATTTCATCCGAAATGTTGATGTTCGACTGAGTCGGGATGTCGCCGGCTTTCTCGGCTGGCGTAGGCGGAGGCGCCGGCGTCGTGGTGGTCACCACGTTGCCGCCGGTCGGAGTCTTCGGCGGCGGCGCCGCGTCGGAACCGCAGCCTGCGGTGACGGCAGTGGACAGGAACAGGATTGCGGCGATGTACTTCATGATGCCTCCTTTGGGCGCGGCGCCTGCCATGAGCTGAGCGCGGCTTGTATACCTCGGTTGCTCCAACTTCCGGTCGCTAGAGAGCCCCAAGCGGCCGCGTTCGAGCAACCGCCTCAGCCCGTTGTGTATTCCAATGTAGGTATCCTTTGTGGGGCCATCTCAATTTATATAATAATTACGATATATTAGACTGCTTATCGCGACGCTAGAAGGTAAATCAGAAACCCGACCGTCGTCAGTCCGAAAGCCGTGGCTAAAATCACCGCGGCCGTGCGCGAGCGCGAGCCGCGCGGCTGGGTTCGGGTGGCCTCCAGCTTCGCCAAGGCAACGATGGCGACGCCGGCCAAGCGTTTGTCGGCGAGCGCGCCGCGTTCACTATCCCCTTTCATTCCGCGGTAGCGCGCCGCCGCTTCTGCGAGCTGGTCGGTCACTTGGCAGTGCTCGAGGAAGACCCCGTGTGCGCGCTCGTCGTCCCAATGATCGAGCACGTTCTTCCACAGCGTCTCGAATACCGGATCAATCATCGCTCAGAGCTTGAGCTCCCGCGTCAGGCGCTCGGTCAATGCAAAGTAATCGCGGCGTTCATAACGCTCGTTGAGGATGTGAAAATCCTTGCCGCTCAAGCCGACACAACCAAAACAGTAGGAACAGTTCGTGAGCGCGGTCGAGCGAACGACGTACGAGCTGGTCGAGCAGTTTTCGCTATCGATGCAATGCTGACAATTGTTCAGGCCGCGACAGCCGCGACAGTGCAGGCTGTCCGAGCACTGCGTGCAGCGCACGCAGAAGTTGCAGCGAATGAGTCGCTCGGAGTCCGTACAAAAAGTGCAGGAATCACAGGCCACGCAACGCTCGCAAGCGACGCATGATTCATTGTCGCGCTCGCGCCCGAGGCCTGCGAGTAACTTGCGCAGCCTGATTTCGAAGGCGCGCGCGGTGAGCTTCGACTCTTTGGCCATGGCTGCTTGGGAGTCGGTTCAGGTACGCAGCACGCGACGGAGCTCAGCCGCACGGTTTCGGGTCTCCAGGTTTTCGGCGCTGTCTTCCAGGCGCTTCAACCGTTGCTCGAAGACGGGGAGTTTGATCGGAGTCTGCTGATCCAACAGTGAGGCCAGCACTTCTAGCGCGCTACAGACCTCGCCTTCGTCCGAGTGCTCGAGCAGCTTCAACTGTACGGGTTGCTCCTCGGGAAAGCTGAAGCCGCCTTTGCGATAGGCATTCGCGGCTCGCGTGACGGCGCTCGGGCCTTCACTGTCGAGTAAACGCTCGAGCAGATGGCGGCGCTCGAGCTCCGCATCATCGAGCGAGCTTGCGCTGGTCACGATTCTCGCCGCGCGTTTTGCTGGCAGTGCGGCGGGTACCGCGGCTTCCGGTGCAGGTACCGTGACCTCGGTCATGCCGTTACTTTCGCCCGTGGGCGGGCTCGCGCTGCTTGGCCGTCGTGCTAATACGACCTCTGGCAACGGTGGCGCTTGCCGCCGTTGCGGTCGCCCGCGCTCGGCCTTGTCGGACTTCGAATCCGGTCTCTTGCTTCGTCGGGACATGGCGGTCGCAGACGAAGCCCGAAATAGCACGACCGGCCGTCCACTGGTTTCGAGAAATGCCGGGGGCTCGACCCCGCCCACGGAGGCCTATACTGTGCGCGGCTCGAGTCATGGCTTCCGCTTGGATTTTCGGGGTTTTGGTGCTTGCAACCGCGTGCTCTCCGGCGCTGGTGAGAGTCGCCTCTGCGCCGGCAACGCCTTTGCCTGCGGTCAGCGCCCCGCGCTTTCCAGAAGGCCGCTCCGAGCGAGTTCGATCGCGTTCGCTCGATATGCCGATCGAGTTGATGTTGCCCGACAAGGCCAACTGGAGCATCAGCGACGGTCCGAGCTGGCTCGAAGCGGAGCATCGAGCCAGCGAGTCCAAGTTTGCACTCCGCACATGGCGTGCTGACCGTCTCGTGCGCCGCAGTGAGTGCGAGTCTCAAGCGCGGCTAGTGCGACCCTCGATTCCGATCGCGCGAGAGGAATCGACGATTGATGCGCGCGCGTTCGCGGCGCCAGCGGGCTTCGATGTAGCGTTGCTGGTTGGGGTCGAGCCGAGTGCGCAAGGTGTCGCAGGCTATGCAATCGTTTTCGGCGCGAGTGTGGGATACTGCTACGCGGCCGTGTTCACGACCTTCGCCGAAGGCGCAGGGGCAGATGGAGAGATCGCAACGCGCCTTGGTATTGCCGTCGACCGCGTCCTGAGCAGTGTAAGAACGCGAAGCGTGGACGACCGAGCCGTGCGTCACCGGCTCGTCGCGACACCCAACGCGAGCAAGTGACATTCTAGAAACCTTGGCGTCTCGTGTAGGCCATCGTCGCGGCACGTAGACCCTGACACTCTGACATCGAGGTTCGATGTCCCTGAAGTCCGAAGGCGCCCGATCGCTGCGTCCCCGCGTGGTAGAAGAAGTCGTGAGACCGCGCGCAACGGACTTGGCGGTCCGTCTAGCGGAGCAGGTCCGACGCCTTCGCATTCAGGCGAGCCTCACGCAGGCCGAGCTCGCTGCGCGTGCAGGAGTCACGGTCGAGACGGTGGCGCGGTTGGAACGAGTGCTGCGGGGCCGAGTCTCTGCGAATGCCAATCCATCGCTCGAGACGATGGAGCGCATCGGCACCGCGTTGGGCGTCGAGGTCGCCGAGCTACTATCCACACCGACGAAGAGTAAACCACGCGACGACCGCTTGGCATCGGTGCTGCGCGGCGTGAGCTCAGCCACTCGACGGCGTGTGATCCGTGTCGCGGAGGCCTTGGTGCGCGAAGATCGCGTGGACGCCAAGCCCGGCCTTCGTCGACGCTAGGCTGCCGCTCCGCGGCTCAGAATGAGCGCGTGATTCGCTCTAAGCGGTCGCGAACCTTCGCGTTCAGCTTACCTACGACCAGCACATTCATGGCGTCGCGGGAAAAGAGGCGTGCAGCTGCTCCGCGCACTTGATCCATCGTCGTGGCCTGTAGCACCGTTAGACGTTCGAGCGGTGTGCGGGCGATCCCCGTGAGCTCGCCGAGCCCGTAGAAGCTGGCAAGGGCGGCCGGATCGTCGTCCTGCTCCGCGAGCTGCCAAGCGAAGCGCCTCTTCGCTTTGTCGAGCTCACTCTGCGTCGGTCCCTCGTCGCGTAGTGCGTGCAGTACTGCGCATATTTCGCCCAACACGAGCTCTGCGCGCTCCGGAGCCGCGTCCGCCGCGATGTCGAAGAGACCGGCATCCGCGTAGGCCTCATAGCTCGCCGACACGTCGTAACAGAGCCCGCGTTCGTCGCACAGCCGCTCATAGAGCCGCGTGGCCATGCCGTCGTCGAGAACTCGAAGCAGCAGCTCGGTGGCCGGCTCGTCCGGGTCGTGTTCACCGGGTGCGCGAAAACCCACGCGCACCGCGGCTTGGCTGCCAGCGTAGCGAACGTGTGAAAAGCGCGCCTCGGATTGGGCGGCTGGAGCCTGGGCCGTGGGCTCTTCACCTTGAGACATGGCCGAGAATTCATCGGCGATGTGAGTCAGGAGCTGCTCGGGATCGATCGGACCGGCTGCGGTGACCACACTGCCCTCCGCGATGTAGTGCGCTGCGTGGTGTGCGCGCAGCAGTGGCAGATCGAAGCTGTCCAGAGTTTGCAGTGAGCCGGTGATCGGAAAACTGAGCGGATGATCCGGAAACGCCAGGGCGCGCAGCAGATGATCGGCTTCCACCGAACGCCCGTCTTCGTCGAGGCTCTCCAGAATTTCCTCGCGCACGATGCCCTTTTCGACCTCCAGCCCGGAGAAAATTGGCTGAAGTAGCACCTCTGCCAAAACGCGCAGCAAAGGCAGCAGATTCTCAGGTGGAGCAGCCAGGCTGATCGCACCGTGATCGACGTAGGTGGCGGCCGAAAGCGCTCCGCCGAGCGCTTCGAACGCCAGCGCCAGCGCGTGAGCCGACGGGTGCGTGCCAGTTCCGCGATGCAGCATGTGCTCGAGGAAGTGGCTAATGCCGTTCTGGGGGGCGCTCTCGAAGCGAGAACCGATTCGTGTATGGATATCGATGACGCTGCGGCGCACGTGCGGCATGCGCACCGCGCTGACGCGCAACCCATTGGCTAGCTTGGTTTCGATGCGCGCCGGAAGGAAGGTCGCCTGTGGTCTGGCGGTCACTCGTCGTCGTCTCGTCCGGTCGACTTCTGCTCTTCGGCGAACCGCGGATCTGTCTTGAGCTTGTCGCCGAGCTTCCTTCGCAGCTCCGCAACGTAGCGAGTCAGCGCATCGTCGGCTTTTGCGGCGGTCAGCGGGCCCATGATCGCGTCCTTGTTCTTGTCGAACTCGACGCGCTGTGCCGGGTTCTTCTCTTTGAGCTGAATGACAACTGAGCCGTCGCTCGTGGCGATCGGCGTCTGCCAGAGATCGCCGGGATTTTTCAGCTCGAACGCGCGCGCTGCGAGTGGCTCCTTCGGCGTCACTTGCGGCACGGGGTTGCCCGAGATGTTGAACGGCGCGGAGATGTCGACTTTCGGCCGATCACTCGCGGCTAGCGCCGGGACGGCTGGTGCTTTGTCATCGCCCGTCTTCTTGGCCGATGCCGGCAGAGTGATGGCGAGCTCGGCGTCGAGCGCGTCTTCCAACTTGGCGCCGGCTTGCGCCCGTTTGATCAGCGCCTCACCGAAGGCTCGGACCTTCTCGTCGGCCACGAAGTGCACGTACAGTTTGCGCGCGACGAAGCGCTTCCCGACACTTTCGAGCGTACCCGCGTCCAGCTTCGGATCCACCTCGAGCAGGTGAAAGCCCCGCGGACTCTCGATGACTTGCGATAGCTCCTTCGGCTTGAGCAAGGCTGCAGCTTTCGAGAGCTCCTCGTTGCCGATCCCGTAGCTCGCGGTGATGCAGCCGAGCTCACCGCCCGCAGTCGCCGTTTGGCCCTCGCTTACCTCGCGTGCAACGCTGCCGAACGCTTCGCCCTTGCTGATACGGTCGCGTGCGTTTTCGATCTTCTTCCGCAGCTCAGCGCGGTCGTCGTCGTTCGCGCCCGGGCCCGCCTCGAACAAGATCTCTCGAGCGGGCACGCAGCCGGCGCTGAAGCCGGCCTTTTCCGTTTCCCAGCCGGAGTCGATTTGAGCTTTGTTCTCGGTAGCCCACTTGTCGACGGCGGCGTCGCTCAGGTCGGTGGCGTATTTCGCGAACC
>DATHOI010000541.1:0-15837 GCA_035485095.1 Polyangiaceae bacterium
GTTCCTGATCGTCGCGGCAGACAGTGAGAACCCATATTTGCGGGTCAGCGTGCGGCTGCCCACGGGCTCGGCGGTGGCGATGAATTCGGTCACGACCGCGTACAGCACCGAGCGGGCCCGTTTGCTGAGAGGGGGCGCGGAAGTCACGGTATTGCTAAATCTTTTGCCTTTTCTCCGAGTTCGTCAAACCAGCTTCGTGGGCGCGTCTTTTCCGAATGGGCTCCGTGCCCGATTTTGGCCCCCTTCGGCGCTTCGGGTCAGGCTCCGAGCGTGACTTCGCCCGCTCCCGTCCTCGCCGCCCTCGCGTTCGTGCTGTTTGGCGCGACCAACGGCTCGCAGTCGCAGCCGAAGCCGAAGCCGAAACCGCGCCACGCCAAAGCGCACGCGCGCAGTACGAAGCCGATCAAGCTCTCTCATGCGCCAGGCTCGCGCGCCGAGGCCTATGCCGCGCTTTCGCCGAGCGCTTGCCTCGCGCAGCTCACGGAGCGGGGCATTTCGTTCGTTCGCGAACCTGGGACGCGTGGCGTTCAGATCCCCGTGCGCGTCACCGGTAAAGTCGGCGGCGTGCTGTACCGCACCGATTTTCCCGATCGCGAGCGCAGCAAGGTGCCTTGGGAGGTGTTCGATTGCCGCTTGCTACTTTCGCTCGACGACTTCGGTGAGGTGCTGCGCGCTCATTCGATCGCGGAAGTGCGGATCTTCTCTTGCTGGAGGCCGCCCGCAAAGAGCTGGCCCTCGAGCGAATGGGGCAAGCGCCACGAAGGCGCGCTCGCAGTCGACGTACGCGAGCTGCGGAAAGACGACGGAGAAGCACTGAACATCCTCGATCAGTTTCACGGTCGCCTGGGCGCGGCGTTGTGCGGTGAGGGCGCCGTACCCCCGAGCCCCGACTCCCCCGAAGCCAAAGAGCTACATGAGATCGCGTGCGCGGCGGCGGACTCGCACCTGTTCAACAGCGTGCTCACGCCCAACTACAATCCCCCGCACAGGAATCACTTCCACCTCGAGCTAACCCCGGACGTCGACTGGTTCATGGTGCGCTGAGAAGCCGGGCGGAGGCGGAGCGGTAGGCCAGCAGTCCGCATCGGCCCAAGCGTTGGCCGCACGCCAAGAAAACCCGCCAAATGCGACTTATATAGCCGCCAGACGGCTGTCGAATCGAAGCTTGGCGAAATCCTTGACAGTTTTTGGTCTCGCCCCGATGATCCGGCACCGTCCATACGTCGCACCGGAGGATCCGTGACCACCACGTTGTTGGCTGTCGATGACAGCAAGACCATGCGCAGGGTGCTTGAGATCACCTTCGCCGGGGAAGATTTTCGTACCGTCCTCTGTGAGAGCGCGGATGAGGCACTCGGCAAGCTCGCGGAGAACCCGCAAGTCGCGCTCGTCGACGCCGGCCTGGACAACGCCGCCGGCTATGAGCTTTGCCAAAAGATCAAAGCCGTCGCGCCCAATGTCGCGGTGGTCATGCTGTCGAGCAAGCAGCAGCCGTATGATCGCGCTCGCGGTTCTGCGGTGGGTGCCGACGACTTCGTCGACAAGCCGTTCGACACCCAGCAGCTACTCGAAAAGGTGACCACGATCGCGCGGCGCGCAGCGAGCGCTCCAGTCATGGCGGTTGCGGCCCCGGCACCCGTAGTCATGCCGTCCGCCAGCGGCGGCGCTAAGCCGCAGGCAGCCGAGGGCACTCGCCCGCGCGTGCAAACACTGGCGTACGGCTCGACGCCGACCCCGAACATGCCCGCTTCACCGGCGCCTCCGCAGGTGCAGGCGCGCCCGGTGCAACCGATCGTGCCGGCGGCTGCGCGCCCGGTGATGGCGAGCGCCCCGGTGGTAGAGCTCGCGTCTCGCCCGGTTTCTCCGATGATTCCGACACCGGCCGCGCCCGTGGAGGCATTGCCCGCGGATTTTGCCGGCAAGCTCGGGGGTCTCGGCCTGAGCGGCGCTCAAGTCGAGGCCGTGCTCGCGTTGTCGCGTGAGGTCGTCGAGCAAGTCGTGTGGGAAGTCGTGCCGAT
Organism: Polyangiaceae bacterium; assembly: GCA_035485095.1. Classification (GTDB taxonomy): domain Bacteria; phylum Myxococcota_A; class Polyangia; order Polyangiales; family Polyangiaceae; genus PMG-095. Next base: position 2,019 of record DATHOI010000541.1, read on the forward strand.
GCTCGCCGAAACGATGATCAAAGAAGAGCTGAAGCGCCTGCTGCAGGCGTGAGCAGGTGACGGAGGCGCGCTCTGTGTCTTCCGCGGAGAGCGAGCACGCCGGTGAAGAAGTGTTGTTCGAGGGCCGGCCTGCGCTCGTGCCGAGCGCGGGCGTGCTGCTCGCGTGCGTGCTCACGCTCGGGCTGTGGCTCTTGGCTCGACTGTGGCATCGCGGCAGTAAGCTGTATCGCCTGACCACGCGCCGCATCGTGGTCGAGACGGGCGTGCTTTCGAAGCGCCTCGAACAAATCGATCTGTATCGCATCGCCGACTACACGGTGGACCGCCCCTTCGGGCAGCGTCTACTCGGCACCGGGAATTTGCTGCTCCGCACGTTCGACAAGAGCACGCCCGAATTGAACGTCCGCGAGATCAAGACGGACGTAGTCGCGCTGTACGAGAAGCTGCGAGCCGCCACGGAGGCCGAGAAAACACGTCGCGGCGTGCGGATGATCGACTACGAAACGCGCGCCTGAACGCTCCTGAACGCGCCTCACAGCGTGACGCGGACGAGCACGAATTTGTTGTTCAAGATGCGCGTCGTGAGCAACTTGAAATCCTTCACGGCTCCGAGCTCGCTCTTCAGTGAGCTCGTTCGGCTGTGCTCGGTAGTGAAGAAGATCACGCGCACGCCTTTGGTCTTTTGTTCCGCGACCCAGCTCTTGAACTTGGCGCCCGAAGAGACGAACGCGGGCACGCGGTTGCCGGTATAGAAATTCTCGCCCTTCCAGTTCATCTGGTAGGCGACGAACGGCTCTTCTGGGCCTTTACGCGCGACGTAGTACGCCAAGATGGTTTCGCGTTGCCCCCAGTGTGGCGCGGCTTTGACCAGGTAAACGTCGAGCCCCCAGACCGTCCACGCCAGCGCGACGGCCGAGAACAGCACCAGCGCGTGGCGCCGCCAGCTCGGCAATGCGAAGCCAAACGCGAGCAATGCGCAGATGACGGTGAACCCCGCAAACATGCCGTCGAAGCTGAGCGAGTCGCTGGGCCACGGCCGCTTGTAGTTGTAGCTGAAGAGGTGCACGAGGCGAGCCTGGCCCTCGACGTCGCCGGCTATCGTGGTCCACAGATCGCGACCCACGAGCACGATGGGAATCGCAGCCGAGACGCCCAGCACGCCGAGTGCGCTGCTCTCGTAAGCACTCGCGAACGAGCCGAGCGCGGCCTCGGGCGCCAGGCCATATTTTCTGACGGCAACGCTCGCTATCAGTGCGCCGCACAGCAACGCGGCGCCGCCTTGCACGAATGACGGCGCGAGAAGCTGTCCGCCGATCATGCGACCGCTGACGGTGCCTGGGAATAGGCGCATGGCGCCGTACACGAGCAGGACCGCGCTGCCGGCCATGCCTGAAAAATAGGCGACCAAAGAGCGCCAATCGCGTGTCATTTCACCTTCGCCGAGCGCGCGCTCCAGCATCACACCCGTGACCACGGCGATTGGCGGCACACACGGCAGTACGTAGTGATGAAACTTGGTCAGCGTGATCGTGAACATGGCAAACGCGACGGTGAACCAGAGCGCCATGAACGCCATGACCTCCGACTGGGCGTCGTCGGTCTCGCGTCGGAAACGGAGCCACCACAAGAGCCCCGCGGCGCCAAAGCCGGACCATGGGAACAGGCCGTAGCCCAGTTGCCAGACGTAGTAACGAAAGCTCACGTCATCGCCGGTGTTCGTGTCGTGTACGTGCACGAACGCACGCTTGTACATGTCGTGGAAGAGCAAGCGATCGGTGAACGGTGGTCCGTGCCGCATGTACATCTGCACGTACCAAGGCAAGCAGACGCACGCGAGCATCAGCGCGAAGCCGACCAACTCGAGGCGCGCATAGTCCTTGTAGCGGCGCGCTGCGCCGACGCCTGCGATCGCGATCACGACGGGTAAAACCAGACCAGGCGCTCCCTTGCCGAGCGCGGAGAGCGCCGTGAAGTACCAAGCGGCCAAGAAATACAGCCGCTGCGTGCGTCGCTCACCGCGATTAATGAACAGCAGCACGCCGCAGATGGCAGCCCACAAGAGGCCACCGACTGCCGGCTGAAACGCGCGATTGACCGGCTCCGCGTAGCGGCACACTTCGTTGCCCGGCAGCCCACAGTTGCCGCCGCCGGAGCCCGAGAAAAATTCATCGAGGTGCCAACGAAAGCCGAAATTCTGCAGAGAGAGCTGCAACGTGACGTTGCGCGAAAGCAGATACACGACCTGCGGCAGCACCGAGAGCAGGACAGCGCCGAAGAGCAAATGAAACCCCGAGAGGCGCAGCACTCGCTTGCCCACGGCAAGCTCGTAGCTCTTGACCTCGGCCTCGGGATCGCTGCGCATGCCGAGCACGACGAGCGCGAGCGCCGCGGTGAGCGGCGCGACGTACGGCATGTCCGTCATGCTCTGATGCGCGATCAGGTACCAATAGGGAGCGGTCGTGAGCACGAGCGCGGACAAGAACCCTGCGCGCGCGCCAAAAACTTTGGCGACCGCCTTGTACAAGGTGAACGTGGCCAGCACCGTGAACAGAAAAATAGGCAAGCGCGCTGGCCATTCCGGCGACGGGGTGTGACCGTTCGCGGCTGAAGCCAGCACCTGATCGGGCATGAAGTGCACGCCCGTCAGCGAAAAGCCGAGGCCTTGAATCCAGAAGTCCAAGACCGGCTTCGACCAAAACCAGCCGTCTTGCGCCCACCATAGGGAGAGCCAGTCGTCGCGCGCCAACATTTCGCGCGTGACCTCGCCGTAGTGCGTCTCCCAGGGGTCGCTCAGCGAATAGCTGCCGAGCATCGGCACGTACAAGAGGACGTTCAAAAGTACGAGCCAAAAGCCGTGCCGCGCCAGCAGCGCTCGGGTCCTCGAGAAAATGCGCAGCGACTCGGCCACGCGATACAGCGACACCACGATCCAGATCAGACCGCTCGTCACGAGCAAACCGGACGTCACGATCGGCCAAGGCAACACACCAGCCACGGCCAAGCGCAGCGACGCAGTGATCGCGAGCAGTGACGCGCCTAGCTCGACCAGGCGCGGTGTGATTTGGCGCAGCGTGGGTGGCGCGGCAGAGTCGGGGTCCGCTGCCTTCGCGTCATCGAAGGTGCCGAGCGCGTCCAAGATCCCGAAGCTTGCGACCAAGAGTGCCGCAAAGCCGAATGGCACGCTGAGGCCGAAGTGGCGGTCACACGCCATGAGCAAAAACACCGGCACCAATCCGCCGAGTGCCAAGAGCGACCGCCAGGGCCGGAACGGATTGCCGGGCGGGATGAGCGGTTCAGTCTCCGGCTCGTCCGGTGGCAAGCTCGGTTCGTCCGGCACGGCGGAGGCCGCTTCGGCTTCGGGCACGGATTCGGACGCTGGTTCGGCTACCGGATCGGCTGCCGCGGGGGCTTCATCGTCTGACCGCATGCGCGGCGCAGAGTCGTAGTGCCTTGCTCAGAAAGTAGCAAATCGGTCACGCCAGGCCTCGAAGCCCGAGGGCGCGGGTACCCCGGCTCAGTCGACGGAGACGACGCGATTCCGGCCGGCGTGCTTGGCGGCGTACAAACGCTTATCCGCTGAGCTGACTAGGGCCTCCGGAGTCTTGTCCTCCAGATCAGCGAACGACGAGCAGCCCACGCTGACGGTGATGCTGAGCTCGCCATGCTCGCTCGGCACGCGCATGGCCTCGACGCGCTCACGCAGCCGCTCGCCCACCGAAGCGGCGCCGATGCCGTCGATGCCGCGCAGGATCAACGCGAATTCTTCGCCGCCGTAGCGGGCGAACACGTCCTCGTTACGGACCATCTTGCGAATTGTTTCAGCCAGCGCGACGAGCACCGCGTCCCCGACTGGGTGGCCGTAGGTGTCGTTGACCTTCTTGAAGTGATCGACGTCGAAAAACGCGAGCGACACGTCGGTCTTGTGGCGGCGCGCGTAGGACAGCTCGCTTCTCAGTTGCGTATCGAAGTGCTCGCGGTTGGCGGCGCCGGTCAGCGCGTCAGTGACGCTCGCGTCGTACAGTTGCTGCAGGAGCGCTTCCTGACTCTCGTCGGTCACGGTGTAGCGGAAGACCGCCGTCGGCCCGAACTGAATCACGTCACCGTCGCGCAGGATCTGCCGAGACACGCGCTGCCCTTGCACGAAAGTGCCGTTGGCCGATTCGGTGTCCTCGATCAGATAGGCCGCGCCTTCCTGGTAGATACGCGCGTGCTTGCGGCTCACGCCGTCATCACCCAGCCACAGCTCACAGTCTTGGCTGCGCCCGACTCGAAACGGCTCGGGCGGCAGGCGCGAGACGCGCCCCAGCTCCGCGCCCTTGACCCGGACCAGAAGGTGCCGGTCCTTCGATTGCTTCTTCGGGGCGCGCAGCTCCGACAGGCTCACGATCGCGGTCCGCTCGTCGGATTCCTCTGCCACGTACGGAGCGGGTTTTCTATCCTCAGACAAGCTCGAACCCTCAGGCGTAACGCTAACACGGTTCTCGGCCGGTCGGGGGCTTCCGGCACCGGGGGCGAATCGGTATCTCATCAAGCTCGTGGTGAATTTCTGCGCGGGCGCCCGCGCGGTGTGCCCAGTGTGGCATTAGGTGAGCTTCCGGGGCGGTGGCCGGGGGGAGCGCATGCTCGGCTCGAGCTGTCGCGCTCGCTTTTTGGGGAACTTCCGCGAGTCGACGCGTGTCGATTCAGGCAACACCGAACGACACGCTGCCACGGCGACGATTTCGCCGCGGAGTGTGCCGGCAGACTCCCGCGTCGAGATCTTCGAGCGGGCTGTCCGCCGCTCCACGCACGCCTCGTTCGCGTGAACCACCCGGAGGATTACGTCCATGGCATCACTGCATCCAGAGCTTCATTCCATCCACCCACATCACGTGCCGCCGCTCGCCTTTGCTAGCTCGGCCGTGCCGCCGCTGCGCGGAAACCAAGAGGACGCGCCAACTCACGTTCTACTTAGAAGCGCCAAGCTCGAGCCGGGTGAGTTCGAGCGCTCTGAGCTCTCCACGGTAGAAGTCCTGGGCCTTTGGGGATCAACGATTCTGTTTGCGACGCATCTCTCCCCAGTGCGCGACTTTCTCGTCGGTGAAGGCTCGAAGCTTGCGTCGGTCGACTACGAGATCCCCGCGACCGGGCTAGGGGCTGCTTCCTTCAAGCTCGTCGAAGTGCGAGGCGGCGTGTCGTACGTCAACGTTCCGGAAGGGGCGCGTGCGGAGCTCAAGCGTGCGCACGACTCGAGCTTCGCGCCGACTGACGCGAGGAGCATCGCGCTCTTCGCGGGCACGACCGTCGAGCTTACGTTGGGGCGCTTGCGGTTCCGGGTCGCCAATGTGGCAGCGGGTCAAACGACGCCGCGCGCTGGCTTGAAGAGCGCGGAGCGTTCGGTGCTGGCTTCGTTCGGCGTCAGCTTCGGCGTGGTCGCGGCGCTGGTTGCGAGCTTCGCGTTTTGGATGCCAGCGCTCGGTCTCACGGACGACGAAGAGCTCGATCGCGATCGCCTCGAAACGATGAAGCAATACCTGAGCGCCCAAGCCGAGCGCAATCGCGATGAAGAGGCGGAAAAGGCGGATTCCGGCCAAAAAGACAATCAATCTGGCGCGCCTGCGGAGGCCGCCCAAGGTCGCGCTGGTGCGCTCGGAAAGCCCCTGGCGCAGGCCACGAACCGTCGCGCGGCCGTAGCTGGTGACTCGCCGCTGACCGAGCTCTCTCGTGCGCAAGCGGTCGAGGCCGCGCGCCACTTTGGAATGATCGATCTGCTCGGCAGCTTGTCGAGCGCGAGCAGCTCGAGCTCGCCCTTCGAGCGCAACACTGCGCTCGGCCACGATCGCGCCGACGCCGAGGGCGGCATGTGGGGCGATGAGATCGGAGAGTCCGGCGGCAATGGCCTCGGCTTCGCGGGACCCGACAACGGCGGCGGTGGACACGGCACCGGCGTGGGCATCGGCGACGTCGGTAGCCTCGGCACGTGCGGCACCGCCAATTGTGGCCCAGCCGGCTTCGGTAGAGGTGTCAGCTTGGGTCACCGTGAGCACACGGCGGCTTCGCCCAGCATTCGTTCCGCTGGCAATACGACGGTGAGCGGGACGTTGCCCGCCGAGATCGTGCAGCGCATCGTACGCCAAAATTATGGCCGATTTCGCATGTGTTACGAGTCTGGGTTGCGCGGCAACCCGAACCTGAGCGGGCGTGTCACGGCGCGCTTCGTGATCGGTCGCGATGGCGCAGTATCCAACGTCGCAAACGGTGGCAGCGACATGCCCGACTCGGGCGTGGTGTCGTGCGTCGTGCAAGCGTTCTACGGGTTGTCGTTTCCAGCGCCTGACAACGGCATCGTAAGGGTCAGTTACCCAATCATGTTCAGCCCGGGCTGAGGCAATTGTGTCCTCGCCGTGATGGCATGCCGATGAACGGTCGACGTGCAGGCTCGGACCTGCGTGGGGCTCGCCCTGCGGCAGCGTGGGGCTTGCCAAGCGCGCCGGGTTGAGTGTTAGCCTCCGGGCGCCGTGAACCCAATCAAGACTGCTGCCCTGGCCTTGCTTCTGTCGTTCGGAGCGCTGCCGCGTGTCGCGCAGGCACAAGAATGGACGCGCCAAAGCTTTCTCTTGCCCAAAGGTGGCTTCGAGATCACCGGCGACCCGGCGCGCCCAGAATTGATGCGCATCAACGTGTCGCGCAATTCAGCGTTCAAGCCCGTGGAATTTCCGGTCGATTTCTTCTGGGGCGTGAGCGACGACGTGATGATCGGCATCACGCACCAGGACGGGCTTCGCTTCAACACAGGCACCCCGAACCCGAAGTTTCGCGACACGTACAATGACGTCGGCTTCGGGTCGGTGATTTGGCTCGCGGGTGGGCGCAACTACGAGGTCGATCTGGAGGCGGGCGTTCCGTTTCACCGGTTGAGCCCCCAGCTGTGGGTCGGTGCGCAGGTGGGCGTGCTCGGTCGAGCCAACTTCGCCGAGCACGTGGATTTCGTTTACGCCCCTGGCGTGTACGTCGGGTTCAATCAGCGTAACGCCGGCAACGGGGACGGCCTGTTCATTCCGATCTGGTTCGACTTCCAGGCAACGGACATCATCACGCCGTTCGTGGGCACGGGGTTGAACGGCCCGTTCGATCGTTTTGGCGACAACTTCGCCGTACCGCTCGAGGGCGGCGTGCTGTTTACCGTCGGCCGCGGCATCAACATTGGCGGTCTGTTGCGCTTTCCGAATGCGTTCGGGAAGAACGGCACTCTCGACGGCCGCGAGATCGGCTTCTTGGGCCAATTCCGGTTCTGATGCAGCGTAGCTTGGGGGTCGTCCGGCTGATCACGCTGTTCGCCGCGCTTTCGTGCGCTGGGCGCGTTCAATCACCGGTCAACGCTGGAGCTCCAAGCAAGCCTGCCGCAAGCACGCCGAAACCTGCAAGTCCTCGGGAGCGACTGGCCCAGACGCTCCGTTCCATCCCGCGCCCGCTGCCGGTCCTCGACGCTCTGCCCGTGGACGCTCGCCAGCGGCTCGACGCGCGGCTCTCCGGTCTGGATGCCGAGCGCAAGCTGGCGGTGCACAACGACCAGAGCCCGCTGGTCGAGAGTCTTCCACTGCTTCATTTGGCGTCCGGAGGGACATCGCCGCGCGCACTGTTCGCGCTCGCCACGACGACTGCCGGCACGGAGGAGCTCGCCGGCTTGCTTGGGGTCGAACACGATGTCCAGGCAACAACACCTAGTGCCGCGCGCCTCGCGCTCGTGCGTGAGATTTCCGAGCGTGCGGCGCTCGATTTCTTGCGTGACCGCGCGGCCGACGTCGTGGTGACCGGCAAGTCGAGTGCGCTGGTGTGCCGTTTGGTGGCGCGCGCGGGGCTAGCCGTTGGGCGCAGCGACATCATGCTGCAAGCTCGCGAGCTGCTCGCCGAAGTCGAGCCCAGCCCGGAAAATCGCCTCGAATTCGCGAGTGAGCTGGCGCGTGCCGCCGACCCGGAGCGCGCCGCGCGCGTGCTCGAAGCGGCCACCGAAGACAAATTACACCCGCCCCACGCGCCCGCGACGGCGGCCGTGGAAGCGAGCATTGCGGCCTCGCGTTTCGTGCTCGCGCATCGCGCCGCTCAGGACCTCCCGGCGAAGCTCGCGCTCGCTCGTGCTTGGCTGCGCCTGGGTCGCGTCGCTGAGGTGCGCGCGCTGCTCGAGCCGGAAGCGGTGGTCGCCAAGACACACCTCGGGCTGGCCGCGGCCCTCGCTGAGACGCTGATCCCGACACCGTCATGCCCAGACTTGCCGCCCGACGTGGGCAGCGCGCCATTGTGCGCCGAGTCGTTCCGTTCCAGTGAGCAAGTGAAGGCGGCGCTCGGTTTGCTCGAAGCCGCCTGGCAAAGTGGCGCCGGTCGCGACGACGAAGCCATCGAGGTGTACGCGGCGCTCGCGCACGTCATCCCGTGGATGCATGAAACTGCGTTTGCCTTGGCGCATGGGGCACTCACTTCCGTCGAGGCCGTCCAGCGCGTCTCGGCGTTGCACGCAAAAATCCTGGAAATTGCGGCAATTTCGCCGCGTTTGGCCGGCCTTGCCCTGTTCGTCGAAACGCTGCACGGCAAGGTCGCGCTCAATGATTCGGAGGGCCGATCAGCCGCGGACGCGCAAGCACTCTCCGCCCAGGCGTTGCGCTTGGCGGCGTCGGACTCGAGCCATTTTGCGCAAGCTGGCGTGCTGGCCGTCGCCGCTGCGCTCTCGCATCAGCAAGATACGTCGATGCTCATCGACTCGGTGCCCGTCGAGCAGACGGTGTCTGAGCTACGCGTGCCGCGCGCCGCGCTGGACGTCTGGGCCGCAGCCAGCTCCGGAACGCGCGCCCGCATGGACACCGCCCGCGCTGAGCTTGCGTCGATCATGGCCGAAGGGCGAGGCGCGTCGCTCGAACGTGCGCGTCTCGTGCTCACCGTTTCGGAAGCCGATGCCTTGCTCGACGGCTCCGAGCGATCCTATCAACTCCTGTCGCGTGTCTCGGGGCAACTATTGTCCGATAGCGTGCCGCCTGATTTGGCGTTCCGCGCGGTGCTCGACGCGTCCGGCGCGCTCGCTCATGGCAATCGCTTGGACCGCGCTCAAGAAGTGCTGAGGGGCGCCGCAGCCGCGGAATTGCCGGCCGATCTCGATCGGGCGCGCGATCTTTTGCAGCTCGTCCGAGGCTATGCGCTCGTGCTCTCGAGCGACGGCGCGGACGCCGAGACGCTCGGCAAAATACGCGTGGAGTTCGCCGCGCTCGCACCCGGACCTGCCGCGGAGAGCGCCGCAGTGTGGTTCGAGCTTTGGGGGCGCGAGCTCGAAGCGCGCCAGCGTGAAGCCGAGTGTCGAAAGAGGAAGCAAAACGTGTGTCGTGAAGCAAACGCACTGCGACACGCCGCGCGCCACGCGCTCGACGCACGGCTCGGGGTTCAGTCGAACGCCGTATTGCTGCGCGGCGCTCTGCCGGGGGGCTTCTTCGATGCGGGCTTTCGTTTTTCGGTAGAGGCAGGGCTCGAGCCGTTCATCGTGTTCGACCCGAGCTTGCTCGCCATCGGCTTGCCGAAATTTACGGCTGATTGAAGGGGCTCATTGGGGGTCAGTGAAGCTCGTCGACGAGCTTCAAACTCTCACTCAAGTTCTGCTGCTCGTGCTCGAGCGCTCGCTTCTGCGCGTTGGCTTCGACCACCACCTCAGGCGGCGCATTTTGCAGGAATTTGGCGTTGGTCAGCCGCTTTTCCATCACTTCGAGATCCTTTTGGACCTTCTTTAGCTTGCGCTCGATGCGCTCGGCCTCTTTCTTGGGGTCGACCAAGCCGCGCAGATGCACGAGCACGTCCACGTTTCCGGCTACGGTGAGCACGGCTCCCTTCGGTCGCTCGCCGCCAACGTCCGAGACGGTTGCGGCGCCGTCCGTGCGCACCAAGAAGGCGATGAAGCGGCTCTGCTCCTCGAGCAGGGCGCGGAGCTTCGGATCGCTGGAGCGTAGCTCGAGCTTGACGCCGTCACTCGGCGCGATCTCGTGCTCGCTGCGCACGGTGCGCGCCGCACCGATCACGGTCATGAGCGCATTCATGTCGCGCTCGGCGTCGAGATCGGTTCGACCATCCCCGGCCGTCGGATAGGGCGAGAGCGCGATAGACACGGGCCGCGAGGCTGGCCGCGGAATGCGTTGCCACAGATCTTCGGTGATGAACGGCGCGTAGGGGTGGAGTCCGCGTAGCGCGGCTTCCAGTGCGTGCGCCAAAACCTGGCGTGTTTCGGCCTTTTCCGCATCATTGCCGGTCAGGAATATGGGCTTCGTCATCTCCACGAACCAGGCGCAAAATTCGTCCCAGAAGAAATGGTAGAGCGCGCCCGAGCCTTCGTCGAGCCGGTACTCGTCGATGCCGCGCGTGCTGGCTTCGACGGCAGCGACGAGCCGCGACAGGATCCAACGATTGACGAGCAGTTTGGGCGCGGGTGTCGCGCCATCTGCCGTGACGCTCTCGCCTTCGAGATAGCCGAGCGAGAAGCGCGTGGCGTTGTAGATCTTGTTGCAGAACTTGCGATAGCCATCGACGCGCGCGGGTGACAGCGCGATGCGCTTGGCCTGCGGCGAATAGCTGCACAAGGTAAAGCGCAGCGCATCCGCGCCGCTCGGCGAAAAGCCCTTGCCCATTTGGGCGGACGACGGATACGCCTTGCGAAATTTAGCGAGCGCTTCGGCCTCGGGCGCGTCGGGCATCGTTTTTTGCACGATGGCCGAAAAATCCGCGCCGTAGATCAGGTCGACCGGGTCCAGCGTATTGCCCTTCAATTTTCCCATTTTATCGCCGGTTTCATCGACGATCATGCCGTGCAGGAGCACGCGCTTGAAGGGCACCTCGCCCATGAAATGGAGACCCATCATCATCATGCGCGCGACCCAAAAAAACAGGATGTCGTAGCCCGTTTCGAGATCGCTCGTCGGGTAGAAGCGCGCGAGCGCCGCGGTCTCGTCGGGCCAACCGAGCGTCGAGAATGGCCACAGCCCGCTCGAGAACCAGGTGTCGAGCACGTCGGGGTCCTGAGTCAGGTTCGACTTCCCGCACTTCCCGCACGTGCTCGGATGCTCGTCGCGCGTCACGGTGATGTGTCCGCAATCTTCACAGTGAAACGCCGGGATCTGGTGCCCCCACCAGAGCTGACGCGAGATGCACCAGTCCTGAATGTTGTTCAGGAAGTGCTCGTACGTCTTCTCCCATTCGGCGGGGATGATCTCGGTGCGCTTCTCGCGCACGGCGGCGAGGGCTGGCGCCGCCAGTGGCTTCATGTCCACGAACCACTGGGTGGAGATGATGGGCTCGACCACCGTGTTCGAGCGCGTGCAGCGCGGCAACTGCAATTTGTGGGCTTTTGTGGCGCGTTCGAAGCCTGCCTCCGCGAGTGCCTTCTTCACTGCGCCGCGCGCTTGCTTGACGGTCAAACCGGCGAACTGAGCGCACTCTCCGTTGAGCGTGCCGTCGAGATTCAAAATGTTGATCTCTTCGAGCTTGTGTCGCTTGCCGGTCGCAAAATCGTTGAAGTCGTGACCGGGCGTCACTTTGACGGCGCCCGTGCCGAACGCCATGTCGACCAAGATGGCATCGGTGATGATCGGGATGTCGCGATTCACGAACGGGTGACGCAGCTTCTTGCCGTGGAGATGCTTGTAACGCGGGTCGTCGGGGTGCACGGCGACGGCCGTATCCCCGAGCATCGTCTCCGGGCGTGTGGTGGCGACCACGAGCTCGGTCGCGCCGGCTGCAGCGTCGGCGTCGACGACAGCGTATGCGAACTCGTACATCTCGCCATTTGCTTCTTCGTTCTCGACCTCGACGTCACTCAGCGCAGTCCGACAATCCGTGCACCAGTTGATCAAGCGCGAGGCTCGATAGATCAGCCCTTCATCGTACAAGCGCACGAAGGCTTCGCGCACGGCGCGCTGCAAATCGGGGTCCATCGTGAATTTGGAGCGGTCCCAATCCGCCGAAGCACCGAGCACTTTCATCTGCTCTGCGATGCGCCCGCCGCTCTGTGCTTTCCACTCCCAAACGCGAGCGATGAACGCGGCGCGCCCCAGATCGTGCCGGCTCTTGCCTTCCCGCGCGAGCTGCCGCTCCACGACGAGCTGCGTGGCGATGCCCGCGTGATCGATACCGGGTTGCCAGAGCGTGTTTCTGCCCTGCATCCGCTTGTGGCGGATGAGCACGTCTTCGAGCGTGACAACGAGCGCGTGGCCCATGTGTAGGGAGCCAGTGACGTTCGGCGGCGGGAGCGCGATGGTGTACGGCTCGCGCTTGTCCAGTGCATCCAAGCTCGCTTGGAAAACGCCGTGCTCGAGCCAGAATTTGTACCACTTGGGCTCTACGTCAGCGGGCTCGTAGGCCTTGGACAGCTCGGCTTTATCGTCGCTCTTCTCGCTCGCGTTCTCGTCGCTCATGGCGGCGGGAACTTAGCAGAAAATCCGCGTCGGCTCTGCCTAGCCCTTGCTCCAAGCGCTAGCTGAACGGTACGTGGCCAAGGCCTCTTTCACCACCTCGAGCGCTCGCCCGCGGCCATACATGCCTTCGACCACGCTCATCTTTTGTTCGAGTGCCTTGTAGTCCTCGAAAAAGCGCTGAATCTCCATGGTGATGTGCGAAGGCAGCTCATGCACGTCTTGGAGATGCGCGAACGCGGGGTCGTCGACCGCGACGGCGATGATCTTGTCGTCGATGCCCTTGTCGTCGGTCATCGAAAAACCACCGATGGGCCGCGCGCGCACGATCGTGAGCGGAACGACGGGCTCCTGCATCAAGACGAGGATGTCGAGCGGGTCGCCGTCGTCGGCGTGCGACTGCGGCACGAAGCCATAGTTTGCGGGATAGTGCACCGACGAATACAGCACGCGGTCGAGCATGAGCAGGCCGGTGCGCTTGTCGAGCTCGTACTTGAGCTTCGAACCTTGCGGGATCTCGATCACCGCCGGGATGAACTCGTCGAGACTTTCGGGAACCAAGATATCGTGAAGAGGATGCACGGCGCGGAAGCTATCATCGCCGCGGGCCAGCGCTAGCTGTCTCGCGCATTTGTCGCGTTTCAGGCTGACCGCGAGTCAGCTGACTGCCGCCGTGTTGGAATTGCTCGGCGGCGGGTCTCATTTCCGGTCTATTTCTGCTTCGAATTCCAACTTTGCGTATCGTTGATGGTCACGCGCCACGCCCCTTCGAACCGCAGCCTTCGGCGTCGCGTCGTCGGCCCGCTCACTGACTCCGCACGTACTGCCCGACGTGGACCACCACGCGTTGGCGCGCCGCCTGCGACGACGCTCGTTCACTGTATGCGTCGCTGCGACCGCGCAGCTCCTGCAACTGGGCGCGCACTCGGGCAAGCGTCGCCGCCCTCGGTGATGCGCCCCTGCTCGGTCAGCTCGCCGAGCGCTCGCTCACAGACCGCGGGCGGTAGCGCGCCGATTCAGCGACTCGTGCGAGCGAGAGTGGGCCCTTGCGATACACCGTGAGCCACACGAGCCCCTCCGCGGCATCCGCTCCGCCGCCGTGGGCGACTGCGAAATCGGCCTCGGCGGCCGCGCGGTACACCGCGCTCTGAAGCCGTTCAACCTCCGGCTCTCGCTCGGGGTCGGGTGGTCTGTCGGAGGCGCGCGATCCCAGCGTGTACCTGTAACAGATGCGCATCGATTGGCTGCGCGCCTGGCAGTACCAATGACTCAATAGCTCCCCGATGCTCAGCTGCGCGCTCGCGCTCGCGCTCGATCCAAGCGCGAGCCCGCGCGCAGTCGAGATCCTGGCCAATCTCCGTGCGGCCGGCCTTCCCATTGCATGGCTACCTGACGCGCCCCATGATGTC
>DATHOI010000542.1:0-2827 GCA_035485095.1 Polyangiaceae bacterium
CTCTGCTGCCCTGAAAACTTTTCAGGGGGCGTCGTCCACCGTGAAAGCGAAGCCAGGTTAGACAGCAAATCCACCAGAGTTGCTGCACTGGAATCACGCTTATCTAACTAGAAACACTACCCTTTATTGCGCTCGAATCGACCTGGCACGAATGCTGCTTTTGGACCCGCGAACGTCGTGAGGTTGCAGCCTCAAGACGCTCCTTAGGTCGCTTTGCTTCTTAGTTCGCCGTTCCCCGGCACTTCTTAAGCTTCGCTTCCGCTTCCTTAGTCTCGCTTCTTTCTTTAGCGGCTTTTCTTGCGCTTACTTGACCTGCAGCTGCTTGGCTGAAGGCCCGACGGGGGAGACCCCGCTCGGGTCTTTGCTCATTTTGCGTCTGATTCTGCGAAATGCACGTGGCTTTCGTGGCTGGTGTCAGCTGAACGCCGCGAAGCCCCGAAAGATTCCGCGTTTGTGCAGAGCTCAGGGTGCAGGCGTCGGGTCGCGCGGCGGGCCAAAGGCATTGTCTGCAGTGGCTTGGGCGTGACAGCCGCCGCACAGGGTGAGCGCGCCGCTCGCCAAGACGCCGCCGCGCGCGTCGAGCTCGAAAAAGCTCCACGCACCCGACACCTTTCGCATTCCATAGCCGCGGCCGTCGCCGACATGGGAGAGCTGGGCGAGCACGCAGCCTTCCGGGAGAACCGAGTCCGTCACTAAGGCGACGTAGCTCGCGCGGCACTCGGGGCTGACGCGCACATCAACCTGCTCCTCTGGCAGATGTCCACGCGACATGAACGGCGCGGAATTGGCTGCAGGCCATTGCTGTGCTTGCGCGTAGGCATCCCAGATTGGTGCGGGGGGAGGCGGAGGCGGTCTCACTTCGGACGGCTTTAGCAATGCGTCTGATGCCCCGGCGAGCGGGCCCTGCGCTGGGTGGGTACATGCCACGCCCAGCGCGCAAGCCGCGCTCGCGCACACTCGGAGAACGGCCAAGGCTGCGCGCACGGGATGGGCATGGTACCACGATGGAGTGTGGTTCAACGTTCGCCATTGGCGCGCGCTTCCTGGAGTGGTGATCCCGGTCGTGCTGAGCGCGTGCGCTGGGCATCCTTCCGTCGCGAAGCATCCGGCAGCGGAGCAGCTCGTGTCGCATGCTCCGCCTGCGCCCGCGCCCGAGCTGGTACCAGCGGAAAGCCCGAGCGCCGAGCTGGCTGCGGCCTCCCCGGCGGGTGCGCAAGGTCCCGAGCCTGCGCCGCAACCGCGCACTGCGCACGAACGCGGGTGGCTTGGGGTGGAGCTCGGAAAACGCGCCGCGGACGAGCCAGGCGTGCTCGTGCGGGATGTCGTCCGCGGCTCGCCCGCCGCTAGCTCTGGGTTGGTCGCAGGCGACGTGATTTTGAGCGTTGACGGCGACAACGTCACGCGCCCCGAAGACGTGAGCCTGCGCGTAGCAGTTCGCGGAGCCGGGCAGCGCGTGCGACTCGGTATCCTGCACCAGCAGCTGACGCGGCTCTTGGCGGTGGAGCTGCAACCCTTTCCGGACAGCGATGAGATCCTGCGTCGTCAGTACGTCGGCTTGCAGGCGCCCGAGTTCGACGCGCTCGAAACTGCGCAGGGCAATCTCGAGCCTCGCTTGGCCGGGCTGCGGGGCAAAGTCGTGGTGCTGGAGTTCTGGGCTTCTTGGTGTGGCCCGTGTCACTTGCTGAGTCCAGTGCTCGAGCAGTGGCACGAACGCTTCACTCCGCAGGGTGTAGTGGTCGCCGGAGTCGCCGCCGAGGAAATAGCAGTGGTGACGCGCGCCGCGTATCAACTCGGCATCGCGTATCCCGTGTTTGCCGATCCCAGCGGCGCGACCACCAAGGCCTATCGCGCGCTGGCGCTGCCAACCGTGTTCGTGCTGGACAAAGGCGGCACGGTGCGTGACGTAATGGTGGGTTATTCGACGCCGGGACTTTCTCGGCTCGAAACCTTGGTCAAACGGCTGATCGCAGAGTCTTGAGCCAAGCCGCGACGCTCCTCGTATACTGAGCGAGATGGACGAAACAGAGCTCGAACGCGCACGCAGCCGCGCGCTCGCTGGCGGCGCGCCCAAGTACCACGAGAAGAATGCCGAACAAGGCAAGCTCTTCGCCCGTGAACGCATCGCGCGCCTGGTCGACTCCGATTCCTTTTGCGAGGACGCGCTGCTCGCCAATAGTACCGCTTCGGATCTGCCTGCAGACGGAGTGATCACTGGTCTCGCGCGTGTTGCGGGTCGCCCCGTCGCGATCATGGCCAATGACTCGACGGTGAAGGCCGGCTCCTGGGGCAAGCGCACGGTGGAGAAGATTCTGCGCATTCAAGAGACGGCAGAGCGCTTGCTGTGTCCGCTACTGTACCTCGTCGACTCAGCGGGCGCACGCATCACCGACCAGGTCGAGATGTTTCCGGGCCGACGCGGCGCCGGGCGCATTTTCTTCAATCAGGTCGGCTTGAGCGGTCGCATCCCGCAGTTGTGCTTGTTGTTCGGACCCTCGGCGGCGGGGGGCGCTTACATCCCCGCGTTTTGCGACGTGGTCGTGATGGTCGACGGCAACGCCAGCATGTACCTGGGCTCGCCGCGCATGGCCGAAATGGTCATCGGAGAGCGCGTAACGCTCGAGGAAATGGGGGGTGCAAAGATGCATACCTCGGTGTCCGGCTGCGGTGACGTGCTCGTGCAAAACGAGGCCGAGGCGATTGAGTTCGCGAAATCCTACCTCGCCCTTTTGCCGTCCAATCACGAGCAACCGGCACCGCTGGCCGAGCCTCGCGCGGTGAAGGGCGGGCTCAAGCCGCTCACTGAGATTATCGTCGCCGATGAGAACAA
>DATHOI010000543.1:0-12258 GCA_035485095.1 Polyangiaceae bacterium
GCTGCTGCCACCAGCCGCTGGCTGCGCGTGACACATCGCGCAACTGTTGCCGTTGAAAGTCGGCCCGAGCCCAGAGCCAGCCTCGATCGTACCCGACACCGAATCGACTTCGTTGAACGTGGCCAGTGACGTCGCGAACAGCGCCTGCTCTGCGGCGCTCAAGGTCGAAAAAAAACTGCCCGCCGCGGAAGCGCCGCCGCGAGGTCCCGGATCAGTCCCAGCGCTGGTCACCGCTTGTGACACCTGCGCCACCGCTTCTTGGCTCTCCGCAGTGCTGCCCGAGGCTTCGGAGCATCCGAACCCGGCGCCAGCGAGCGCGGCGGTTCCCAAGACAAGGCCCATGTTGATTGGTGATTTCATGATTGCTCCACGATTGGCGATGGGTTCCGAGCAGTACTCCGCGCAGGCGCGGATGTTTCCGCGCTACACGAAATTTCCAGGGGTTTTCAGCGGGATTTACGGGCGCGCGATGCGCGCGCGAACGAATGCGATTCGGCGCTTGGCGGTAGTGACGGAGCACGCGCAAGTGCGTGCGACTTCCGGCAACCCGAGGCCTTCCATACAGTGCAAGATCCAAGGACTGCGTACGTTGCTCGGTAGGCTCTCCAGTATGCTTGCGACCCACGAGAGCCGCAGATGTTGTTCGGGGTCGAGCCCGCTGGCGGGCACTTGTTCATACTCTTCGTTCTCGAATAAGGAGTGCGCTCCGCGACTGCGCAGCTTCTTGCGAGCCACGCGCAGCGTAACGACGGTGAGCCACGCGCGAACCGACTGCGGATCGCGAAGCGTGCCGAGGCCGACAATGGCGTCCAAAAACACCTCCTGCACGACGTCATCGACGTCGTCCTTTTGGCGCAGCACGCGGTACGCCATGGCCGCGACATAGCGGCCGTACAAGCGATACGCGGTGCCCGCAGTAGTCCGCTCCGCCTCTGGCGATCTAGTCAGCGCGCCAGCGAGGTGCGGGCTACCACGCACACGAATTGGTGCGGGCCCTGTCACGTAGAATCTGTGTTTTGGAACCGATGGCCCGGCTCAACACTTTCTACAAAAACAGTGTTCAAAAATGCTCAAAAGCCGGTTGTGTGCGCTGAAATGCTCGTGCGGTTGAGAATTTTCTAACATGCGTGGACGGCGGCGGGACGTTTTTGAATACGCAGCTTCTCGCGCCCACGTGCACGAGCAGCAAGCAGAATTCGGTCGATGTCAGTCGAGTGACACTCGACTGCTCGTTCCTGAAACACGATTTCAGCGCGCTACCGAACTCGAAAGGCGCGCTGCCACGACATGCGCGACACTCTACCGACAGTGGTCCCTATCCACTCACTTTTGCAGCTAATCGTGCCTTGATCAGGCTAGCCGTGGGCACGCTAAACGGTCAGACTCAAGTATCCCCCTGTGTTGGGTTGACCCTGGAGCAAGGCTATTCGCATGAAGGCTTTCCTTTGGTCGGTGGTGGCCGGCCCTACTCTCTGCGTGGCGTGCGCGACCGCGGAACCTCAGTCCCTACCTGACTCGTCGCAAGCAGGTGACTCCACAGCGAGCATGACAGGCGGGGATGGGAGCGTCTCAACGGGCGGTAGCTCAGCGGGTGGCGCATTCAGTGGCGCGGGTGCCACTTCAATGGGTGGCGCGCCGAGCGGAGGAGTTTCGGGCACCGGCGCCGGTGGCGCGCCAACGACTGGCGGCGCGCCGACGAACGGCGGTACTTCCGGTGCAGTTGGTACTTCCGGTACGGGCGGTGCCTCCGTAGGCGGTGGAGCTGCGAGCGGGGGCAAAGGCGGGACCACGGCGAGCGGTGGTCAGGCGACCGGTGGGAGCGGTGGCAAGGCGACAGGAGGCGCGGGTGGTGGAGGCGGCGCAGGCGGCGGTGTGACCACCGGCTCCTGCAGCGGGATCACGGCATTTGCCCTCAGTACGTCGGGCACGGCGTACGCAGCCAATGCTCAGGTCACCGCGGTGTGCAATGGCGGGACGCCCTGCACTCAAGCAATGCCCGCGGGCACCCCAGGGAAGACCTACGCATTTACCTGTACTGACATGTACAATTGCGGGACCGTCGATCCCAGTACGACCAACTGGGCCCAGCCGCCCTGGGAATTGACGAAGGTGTGCAGTCCGTAGCGACCTCGCGTCGTCACTGGCCGCGCTCGGGACGCGCTGGCTACGGCGCCTTCACGACCACGGCCGCACCATTGTACGTCACGACCCGGTCGGGAGTCGCCGTCACACCGAGGCCAGCCCCGTGATTCGCAGCGACGAAGACGACATTGAACGTCCTCGTCGTGGGCATTCCCGGGTAGCTTCCTGCCGGCGCGCTGATGCTGAGTTGCTTGGCGGACTCGCTCCATGAAAGCTTGATCGTCGAGTATTTGCCGGTCTCGTAGTCGTAGGTATCGCCCTCGTCGTCGTAGAGCGTGAAGGTGGCGTCTTGACCTTGGTAGACGCGGATCTCGAGCGGGTCGATGCTCTGGGTGGCGTACTGAATCATCGGACCCATCGGGACGATCGAGCCGGCCCGCACGTACAGCGGCATCTGACTGAGTGGGGCTTGGGCGGTCATCGTGCTGCCGCCGGTCAGGGTCGAGCCTGACCCAAAATCGTACCAGGTGCCGGAGGGCAGATAGACGGATCGGCTCGTGGCCCCCGCCGCGGTCACGGGATTGACCAGGAACGCAGGACCGAACATGTACTGATCGGTGATGCCGTAGACGTTCGCGTCGTTTTGGAAGTCGAAGATCAACGGCCGCATGATCGTGTAGCCGGCATTCGTGACCTGCCATGCGAGTGAATAGATGTACGGCATCAAGCGATAGCGCAATTGATCGACGGCGAGCATATTGGCCTTGCCTTGAGTGCTCCACTGGGGCCCGTAGAGTTCCTTGGAGGCCATGCCGTGAATGCGGAAGGTTGGGCAAAACGCGCCGAACTGGAACCAGCGCGTGAAGAGCTCTTCGCTGGGCGTTCCGAAGTAGCCGCCGATGTCGGTGGTCCAGTACGGCATCCCGGACGTAGCGAAGCTGAGCCCCGCGGGGATCTGCGCGGCGAACACGTCGAAGGTGGCGTTGATGTCCCCCGACCAGCACCCTGCGGCATAGCGCTGCTGACCCGCCCATGCGCTGCGCGTGAGGGCGTAGACCCGCTTGTTGTTGGGGCCGATGCTGCGCCAGCCCTCGTACGTCCCTCGGCTGTGCTCCAAAGGGTACGCGTTCATGTACAGCGCGCCCTTGCCGAGCGCGGTGTTGGCGGCGTGCACGTTCACGCCGTCGGGATAGCCCTGCGGTTCGGTGCAGTCCGCCCAGATGCCGTCCCAGCCGTACTTTGCGATCAGCCGATCGTGGTCATACTGGTAGGCGAGCGAGCGAGCCATCGCATTGAAGGCGTCGTAATAGTGATACAGACCGCCGGACGAATCCGCATAAAGCGCATTGATGGCGTTGAGCGAGTTGAAGGGGTCAAGCTCCCCGGAGACCATCGGCGTGGCGGGGTTTCGCGTCTGGTATTGCGGCCAGATCGAGATCATCGTGTGGATATTGTCGGCGTGAAGCTGCGAGATCGTCGCCGCCGGATCGGGATAGCGGCTCGGATCCATCAGCTGTGAACCCCAGACGTAGGGCGTCCAGTACTGCCAATCCTGGACGATGACGTCGACCGGAATGTTGTTGTTTCGGTAGCCCTGGTCGACGGCGAGCAGATCCGACGAGCTCGTGTAATGGTCCTTCGACTGGAAGAGGCCATAGGCCCACTTGGGGAACAGCGGTGCCGCGCCCGTCGCCGTGCGGTAGAGCGCGATCACGCGATCGATCGTGGGCCCGTAGAAGTAGTAGTAGTCGACCAAGTCTCCCGCTTCGGAGCTGAAGCTATACTGCGTGTTCCCAGCGTCGTTGCCGGAGAAGGTCGTGTTCGAGGGGTTATCCCAGAGCACCCCGTAACCCTTGTTGGAGACCACGAGCGGGATCTGAATCTCGGTGTTGGCCTGTTGCATCATGAGCGTCGACCCTTTGCGGTTGATCACTCCGTCTTGGTGCTGACCGAGACCGAACAGGGCTTCGTCCGTCGGCGATTTCCAGCCGGTTGCCACGGTGTGGGTGGCGACGCCCTCGACCGTCGCCGGCGTGACCTTCTTGCTGGCCTCGGACAAGAGCGCATTGCCGGCGGAGTCGGCGAAGGTGACGAGGCCGGTCGCGATCGCAACGTTCGCCTGCATCCGCGCGGTGGTGATCGTGACAGTCCCCCCTGTTTCGGACACGCAGAAGTCCGGGGTAGGCCAGGTCGCATTGACCGATAGCGATGTCTTCATCGGAATCGACGCGCCGGACGTGTACTCGACGCGCAGGATGTCCGCCTGGCAAACCTCCACCCGAAGGGTGCCGTTGCTCCCGCTGAAAGTGACGCCCGTGGCGTCAGTGGAAAACGCTCCGCCGTCCGGAGGCGCCGACGGGCAGACGAGCGGGGGCGTCGAGGCGTCCATCGGCTCGCCTGACCCTGCGTCGCCAGAGCTGCCTGCGGGGGAGCCCGAGCTGCCATTGCCGCCGGAGCTCGAGCTGGTGCTCCCGCTCGAGCCTGAGCTCCCATTGCCGCTCGAGGAGGTGCTGCCTCCGACGCCGGAATTGGCGCCTGCGTTCCCGTTGCCTCCGCTTGGACTGTTTCCGTTGCGAGAAGCGCAGCCCGCTGCCGCAGCCAATGCGATCGCGAGTGCGGTGCCGATAACGCCAGAAACTCGGAGTCTCATTTTAATGGCCTTGATGATTTTTCGGGGAGGAGCGGAACGCCGAGCGCTCAGTTTTCCAGTGCATCCATGGCTATTGCGGCGAGCCCGAGGTTTTTGTCACGGTATTCGCATCCCCGCGTCGAAAGCGGTCTGCCCGCGACTTGTCGGCATTGTGTCGAGATGAACGGGCCGCGCTGACGCACGCTGTCCGCGCTCGCACCCGCCGCCCATCGCAGAGTCGCGGCCGAGCTCGTGTTAGGCGCTCGGAGGCAACAGCACTTGATACGTCCTGCCCGGCGAGAGCACGTTCGAATCGCTGCCGCTGTGACGAATGCGATGCCGCTCCGAGAGCTGGCTGGTCGGGGTGCAGCACGCCAGCGTGAAGGCCGCGTCCCAACGCAAGAGCGCGAGCACGCGGTCGACGCCGACGTGCGCGTGCACGAACGTCACGAACGTGCGCATCCGGGGCAGTTCCGCTATTTCGGCAGCGACGGTTTCGATGCGCGCTTTCCGCCATGCGAAGCGTTCGATTCCGTAAAGATCGCGCCACGCTTCGACCAGCGGCTCGTTCAATTGCGGATCTACGCTGATGTTTTCGGCACCGGTTTTGATCGAGAACAGCGCAGCGGTCCTAGCGTGGGCGCCGTCGCCCACGTGCAGCACGCGCAGCGGCTCGCCCGGTCGGATGAGCGGTCTCAGGTGGACGAGGGCGGAGTAGCTCTCGGTCATTTCTTTGGCTGGCTTCTCGCATTTTGCAAACAGCGGCCACAAGGCGGCGAACGATTCACGACGCATCAAGCGATCCAAGTACGAGCTTTGCCCGTCTGGCGCGGCATCCCACGCTCCACCGCAGCCAGACTCGTTCGAAGCGCTCACTCGCGTCACCGTAGCTCGAGAGCTCGCTCTCTGCGCGCGATCTGCTGGGAATCTACCGGGGTGATTTCCGGCACTGCGAGCGGTACGCTCGACGGCGGGCAGGCAAATGAGGCGATCGGCGTGGCTTCTCGGGTTTGTGGCGGCATGTATTGGCGGTCCGCGGCCGGCGGCTGAGCCGACTGACTCGCAAGCCAGCGACGAAACATCGCCTCCATCGCCCAGTGCGAGTGCGAGTGCGAGTGCGAGTGCGAGTGCGAGTGCGAGTGCGAGTGCGAGTGCGGCGAGTCCGACCGCGTCGCCGTGCTCGTTGCCTTCCGAGATCAACGTTGCCGTGCGAAAGGGGCGCGTGCTGGTCAATGGCAGTGACCTAGAGGCGCTCTTTCCCGACACGCCCGACACCCCACAGGCCAGGCCTCTGATCAAAGCATTCGACGACTGCCTCGAAGCGCAACATCACTACACATTCGATTTCGAGCCGAACGCGTCCGCAGAATCGACCCGAGAGCTACTCGCTGAGCTGCCGATGGAGGCGGATGGCGTCGAGTCGCTCACCATCGGTAAATCACCGCCTATCGCCGTGATGTTCGCCGCGACCGCGCGCGCGAGCGGTCATTGGGTGAAGCTCAGTGTGGACGCGCATCGCGTCGCCGTCCGCGAGCTGCGGCGAGACAGGAGCCAGCTCGAAGCGCCGCCGACCGTAGCGCACGAGCGCGACCTGCCAAACCTGGCGCAAGCGCTGGCCTGGCTGCGCTCGACCTGCGGCAAAGAACCTTGCGCCGGCCTCATTTTGATTTTGTCGCCGGAGCAACCCAATCGCGTGATTGCTTCTGCGCTCGAGGCAATCTCGGCGCCGAATGCGCCCGCGCCGCTGATGGAGCTCCGAAAAACCGATCAAACCGACACGGACGAGCTCATCGCGGTCGGGCAGCTAGCGCCGGAACGAATCCAGGAGGTCGTCCGCAAGGCCTACGGAGGTTTCCGGAAATGTTACGAGGCCGGGCTCGGACGAAATGCGAAGCTGGAGGGCCGCGTTTCGGTGAAATTCGTGATCGATGTCGACGGCACCGTGCGAGACAACATCCCGGATTCGCCCACGTTACCCGACGCGGAGGTCGTCCATTGCATCGTTGCGGATTTCGCAACGCTGCGTTTCCCGAAACCCAGTGGCGGCATCGTTACGGTCGTCTACCCAATCATGCTCTCGCCTGGGTAAGAAAAGCGCGAAGCGACACCGAGTTGCGTAACTGGCGCTACCCGGTCTCCATGTCGCCGTTGCGGAATTCGTGTCGCCCAGCGAGCGTGCTCTTCACGCGGTAGCCGGGTAACCGTCGCGTGCCCGATCTGCCGTGAAGTACGTGCTCGATACGAACGTCGTCGCGCGACTGCTCGACTCATGGCCGATGAGTTTGCTCAGGCGCCCGCGCCGACGAGTCCGTCGCGCGCGCGGATGCGCGCCAACCATACGTGCTGCCGCTTTGCACGGCCGCGACAAGGTTGAGTTGAGTCAAATCAGGACCGTGGCTCGCTGCTCGACTGCCGGCTCTCCTGCCACGAGCAAGGAGCAGGTCGGAAGCCCATTCATGTGCTTGCCGTGGATCGGAAGCCAACGGGAAGATCTCCGTAAACATGGGCACGAAGCACGCGACGCCAATTGAGCTCGCCACTGGCGAGTGTCGACAATTGCGCTTTTGCTAGAGTGCTTTCGGTGATGCCTCATGCCCAGGATGGGTGGTGATGGCGACCTCCCCGGTTTCAATCAGCGACTTCAGGTTGGAGAGGATGCGGGGCCAGCCGCCGGAAACGGCCGTGATGAGCTTGGACTCCAGCCGGTCGATTTCGTGGCTGATGGTGAGTTTCACCGCGCTGTCCACGGGCTCGAGCTCGATAGTGCAGCGGCTCGGGCCTTCGGCCTTGAGCTCGGCCTTCCACTCGTTCTGCCAACGGATAACCATGCGCCGCGGCGGGTCGATCTCCAGGATCGTGCCCGTGTCAGTCAGGCTCCCGTCAGGGCGGACCATTTTCCAGGCCGAGCCCTTGTTCCATCCACACTCGACGGTCGTGTTGAACCAGTACTTGCGGATGAACTGCGGTTCTGTCAGCGCCTCCCACAGCTTTGCAGGCGTCGTGCGGATGAAGGTGACGTAGACAAAGTGGCTTCGGTTTGTTGCGCTCATGGTGTTCTCTGTATTTCGGGTGTGTTGGTTAGTCCTCGCCGTCTTCTTCCAGACGGCGTTTCAAGTCGCGCAAGGCCCTGAGGCGCGGCCGCTCGAACTTGCGAATCCAGCGGTCGTAGATTTCTTGAAGCGGCACTGGGTTGAAGAAGTGCAGCTTCTCGCGCCCGCGCCAGTGCACCGCTAACAGGTTCGCTGCTTCGAGTACGGCAAGGTGCTGGGTCACACCCTGCCGAGTCATATCTAAGTGCTGACAAAGCTCGCCCAATGTTTGACCGTCGTGCGCGTGCAGACGGTCCATGAGCTTCCGCCGCCCCGGGTCGGCTAGGGCCTTGAACAGCAAGTCCGTGTCGCTCACGCCGCAGACAATATGCAAGCAATTACTTGCGTGTCAAGATGGCTTGGCGTGGCGGTAGCGCTCGGCGCGCTTGCTGGGCTTGAGGCAAGAGGAGGTCAGGGCTCTCCAGGTTCGTGACATGGACCTCAAGCAGGGCATCATCACGGTCCGATGGGCGCTCTCAAAAAAACGAGCCCGTCGCGCCGAAATCCCGCGACGAACGGGTCGTGCCGATCGGTGCGCCGCTTGCCGAGATCATGGCCCAAGCGCTGCGCGGAAAGCTCCCTGCTGCTCGCGTCATTATTTTTTTGACTGCGCTGGTGCGCGGCGGGGCGAACCTCGAAGCGGTCCGCGAGCTCGCGGGCCATTCGAAGCTGTTGACGACGCAGCGTTACCTGCATGCTTCAGGTGCAGACCTTCGTGACGCCGTGTCGCGGCTTCCGGGTAACGCAAAGCTTTTGGGTAACTAGTGGAAAACGACTCGCGTCCGGGCAACTAGTCACGGAGCACAAAAAGCGAAAACCCGGCTTCGGGTGCCGGGTTTTCAGTCTGTCTCTGGTCTCTTCAGTCGGGGCGGGCAGATTCGAACTGCCGACCTCTCGGACCCGAACCGAGCGCGCTACCAAACTGCGCTACGCCCCGAAACGGAGGCGGCGGACAATGGTCCGAGGGGGGCGATCTGTCAAGGCTGACGCGCGGGCGTGAGTGCGATTTTTGTTCGAGAAAACGAGGCGCGTTACTCGGCTGAGACCGCGCTGGGCCGGCCCCGTTTTGAGACGCGAAACGGCCGCGTGACGAGCTAGCCGCGCTTCTTCAATTCGGCGATCAGTGCGGGCACTGCGACGAATAAATCGGCCACTAGGCCGTAGTCCGCGAGCTGGAAGATCGGCGCTTCCGGGTCCTTGTTGATGGCGACGATCACCTTCGAGCCCTTCATGCCTGCGATGTGCTGAATCGCGCCCGAGATGCCGATCGCGAAGTACAGCTTGGGGGCGACGATCTTGCCGGTCTGCCCGACTTGGAAGTCACCCGGCGCGTAGCCCGCGTCCACCGCGGCGCGGCTTGCACCGAGCGCTGCACCGAGCGCATTGGCGAGCGGCTCGAGCACCTCGAAGAACTTGTCCTTCAAGGCGCGCCCACCGCTGACGATCACGCTCGCTTCGGTGAGCTCGGGGCGCTCACTCTTCACCGCTTCGAGCGACACGAACTCGACGCGACTCGCCGCAGCCGACGGCGCGGCCTTGGCGACGCTCTCGATCGGTGATGCGCCGCCGCTCGCGCTCGCTGCCTCGAACTCGCTCTGCCGCGCGGTCGCGACTTGAATCGGCGTGCCGAGCGTGCAGTAACCGAAGGCGTTGCCCGCGAACATGGGCCGTTTGTAGACGAGCTTGCCGCCTTCACTCGCGACGCCCGAGCAATCGCCCGCGTACGCCGCATCCAAGCGGGCCGCGACGCGCGGCAGCAGATCTTTGCCGAACGTCGTAGCCGTCGCCACGACCAGGCCAAAGCCCTTGCCAACTTCAGCCACCGTGGGCGTGAAGCCCTCGGCGGTGTATTTCGCGAACGCGGCGTCCTCACAAGTGAGCACCTTCGCGGCGCCGAAACCGGCGAGCTCGCTGGCTGCGGCTTTGGCGTTTGCACCCAAGACCAAGATTGAAAAACTGCCGCCCAAGGCGGGCA
Organism: Polyangiaceae bacterium; assembly: GCA_035485095.1. Taxonomy (GTDB): domain Bacteria; phylum Myxococcota_A; class Polyangia; order Polyangiales; family Polyangiaceae; genus PMG-095. Next base: position 9,776 of record DATHOI010000543.1, read on the forward strand.
GGGCGCGCTGCGCGAAGGTGATCGCGCTCAGCGTGGCTTTTTTGACCGTGCCGTCTTCGGCGAGCTCAGCAACTACGAGTGCATCGGACATGGCTTCAAATCACCTTCGAAACGCTGGCAAGCTTTTGGACCAGCTCTGCGACATCTTTGACTTTGGCACCCCCGGTGCGTGCCGCTGGGCGCTCGAATTTGACGTACTTGGTGGCGAGTTGGTTCCCGCCGACGAGGTCCGCCAATGCTTTGACCTCGAGCGGCTTTTTCTTCGCCGCCATGATCGCGGGCAGCGGCGCGAAGCGTACGCCCTCGTTGTGCTTGAAGCCGGCTTCCGCCTGGCTGAGCTTCGAGAACACGCTGCTCGGCGCGACGATCCGCAAATCCACCGTGACCACGGCAGGCAGCTTCACGCGCAAGGTTGCGACACCACCGTCGACCTCACGGCCCACCAGTAGCGCGCCGCTCTCTTCTTTGATCGTGGCGGCAAAGGTCGCCATCGGATAATCGAGCAACTCAGCCAAGCGTTGGCCCACCTGGTTGCTGTCGCCGTCGACCGCTTGTTTACCGAGCAAAATCAGGTCCGGCTTCTCGGCGTCCGCGATCGCTTTCAGCGCGTGCGCGACGAGCCGCCCGTCCAAATCAGCGTCATTGGCCTCGATGCGGATCGCGCGATCGGCGCCGGTGGCGAGCGCCGCGCGCAGCATGGTCTCGCCCTCTTTCGGCGCGAGCGTCACCACCACCACTTCGCCTTCGCGCTTCTTCGGGGTCTTGCCGTTTTCGGTCAAGCGCAGCGCGGCTTCGAGCGCGTACTCGTCGAACGGGTTCGTCTTCCACTCGAGCCCGGTCGTGTCGACCGCATCACCCGCTGGGCTGACTTTCACCTTGTTCGCGTTGTCGGGATCCGCAACGCGCTTGAGCGCCACTAGGACTTTCACGGCATGTTCTCCTGATTCAGATCTCGGCCATTTGGCCGATAATCTCGCGTCTTCTGTGTCTGAAGACTAGGCCAAGCACGCGATGCGTCAACGCTCGCACTAGCGAATTCACGCTTCGTTTTTCGCGCCAGGCCTTGCCAGCATGGCACTTTTGTACGACATCAACCTACGAACTTTCATGTCTCTCAGCACTGATTTTTTGGTTCTCGGCAGCGGTATCGCGGGGCTGACGTTCGCGCTGCGCGCGGCCGAGTTCGGTGAAGTGCTGCTGGTCACGAAGCGTGAGTGTGATGACTCAGCCACCAACTGGGCGCAGGGCGGTATGGCCGCAGTGCTCGCGCCGGGGGACTCGTTCGAGAAGCACGCGGAGGACACGCACTTCGCCGGCGCGGGTTTGTGCCACGAAAAGGTGGTCGACATCTGCGTGCGTGAGGCACCGGAGAGCATTCGCTGGTTGAGCGAGGTCGGCACGCAATTTTCACGTTCGGAATCCGGGGACTTCGAGCTCGGTCGTGAAGCGGCGCATACCGAGCGTCGCATCGTGCACGCCGGTGACATCACGGGCCGCGAGATTCAACGCGCCCTACTCACCGCGGTCCGCGCTTCACCCAAGATCAAGATCCTGGAATGGCACATGGGGGTCGACTTGATCACCATGAGCAAGTTCGGCGGCCCCGATCAATGCGTCGGCGCCTACGTGCTCGATGAAAAAGCCGCCAAGGTCGAGACCATCCTCGCGCGTGCGACCATCCTGGCCACCGGCGGAGCCGGCAAGGTCTATCTGTACACGTCGAATCCGGATGTCGCCTCCGGCGATGGCGTAGCAATGGCGTATCGCGCGGGCGCCGAGATCGCGAATATGGAATTTTATCAATTCCACCCCACGGTCCTGTACGAGCCCAAAGCCAAGGGTTTTCTGCTCAGTGAGGCGCTGCGCGGTGAAGGCGCCGTGCTGCGCTTGCCGGACGGCGACGCATTCATGGGCCGGCATCACGCCCTGAAAGATCTCGCGCCGCGCGACGTCACCGCGCGCGCCATCGACTATGAGATGAAGCGCACGGGCTCCGAGCACGTGCTGCTCGACATCACGCATCGCCCGGCGGATTTCATTCGTTCGCGTTTCCCCAACATCTACGCCGAGGTCAAAGAGTACGGCTTCGACCTGACCACGACGCCGATTCCGGTCGTGCCCGCGGCGCACTACATGTGCGGCGGCGTCACCTCGGATTTACACGGGCGGAGCTCATTGCCCGGCTTGTGGGTGCTCGGTGAAACCGCGTGCACCGGCTTACACGGCGCCAATCGCCTGGCCTCGAACTCACTGCTCGAGGGGCTCGTGTTTGCTCGCCGCGCGGCCGATCGCCTGGCGCAGCTGATCCATGAGTTGCGCTCCGCGCCGATCCCAAGCGTGCCCGAGTGGGAAACGGGCTCTGCCGCCGCGAGCGACGAAGCCGTGGTCGTGTCTCACAATTGGGAAGAGATCCGGCGCCTGATGTGGAACTACGTCGGCATCGTGCGCAGTGACGCGCGCCTGCGCCGCGCCGCGCGCCGCAT
>DATHOI010000544.1:0-9589 GCA_035485095.1 Polyangiaceae bacterium
GCGATCCTCGGTTGGCTATGGCTGGGAGCTTCGACGGGCAGCTCGCGCACGTGCGGCTGCGGGCTGCGGTTGATCAGGAGCGACAACAGCTCGGGCCGGCTGTAATGCCCGACGCTGTCCATCATGCGTTTGCGCTTCGCGACCAGAGACAGATCCAAATCGCAGATCACCATGCCCTCGCCTTCGGTGAGGGGTGGCGCCAAGAGCGTGCCCTCGGGCGACACGATCGCGGTGAAGCAACCGCCGCGCAGAGCGCGATCGAGGCCCGTGCTTCCGGCCACCTCAGCCACTTGCTGCGGCTCGAGATAGCCCGTGGCATTGACCACGAAACAGCCAGATTCCAGGGCATGGTGACGGATAGTGACTTCGATCTGCTCGCGGAAAATGTCGCCGACGAGTGAGCCAGGGAACATCGCCACGTGGATCTGTTCGTGCTCGGCCATCATCGCGTAGCGCGCGAGCGGGTTGTAGTGCTCCCAGCAGGCGAGCGCGCCGACCCGACCGACGGCCGTGTCGACCGCGCGCAAACCCGAGCCATCGCCCTGGCCCCAAATCATGCGTTCGTGATAGGTGGGTGTGATTTTACGGCGCGCTTGCAGCAGCCGCCCATCAGCGTCGAACAGTAACTGCGTGTTGTAAAGCGTGCCGTAGTCGCGCTCATTTACGCCAATCGCGACCACCACGCCTGCGCGCCTGGCCGCCGCTGCGATCGCGTCCGTGACGGGACCAGGAACCGTCACGGACTCTTCGATCAGGCGCAAGTGATCGCCGCCAATCACGGCGGGGGGCTTGATGAACGAAAAATACGGGTAGTAAGGGACGACCGTTTCCGGAAATACGACGAGCTCCGCGCCCTTGCGCGCAGCTTCGGCGATCGCCTCGCAGACCTTGGCGGTGGTGCCTTCGCAGCTGTACAAGACTGGGCTCAGCTGAACCGCCGCCGCGCGAACTATTTTCGTGGTGGTCACGGCCGTTTTCCCTTTTCGCCAAGCCGGCGCTAGAGCGTCCAGGTGTTCATCACGAAGGCGCCGCTCTTGCGATGAATCAGCATCAAATCCAGCACGTCCAGCGGGTTGATCGGGCGAATGCCCTCGATCAATGCGCCTTCGCCGTGCCCGTACAGCGCCTGCAGCGCGAAGCGACACGCGAAGACCTTGCCGCCCTCGCTCATGAATTTTTTGATCTGCCCATTGAAGTTCTGAGCACCCGGAAACGCTTCGTCCCCGAGCTTCGGGAAGCCGCGCTGCACACCCAGGGTGACGCCTGGGCCATACAGCAGCACCGACGTCTCGAAGCCCTTACGCTGCAAGCGAATGGCCTGCAGCAGATTCACCAGCCCGATCGAGCCTTCGAACGCGACGGTGTGAAAGGTGACGAGCGCCTTTTCGCCCGGCGACGCTTTGACGTCCTCGAATACTTTCTCTTCGTAGTCGACCAGAAAATCCCCGGTCTTGTTCGGCGCGACTTCAACCTTCGGCATGTGCGTTCCTCCAAAAAGAATCGATATTGAGCTCGCGTTTGGCGACGAGCGTTGTCTCGGTGCCGGCTATTGCCAAGGGCGTGCCAACGCGGCGCGCCGGATGATTGGCGCTGATTTCCCGGGATTCTTCGAGCTCTGTACGGAGTCGAAACACGCAGCTATTCGCGACTCGCAACTTTTCGCGAATCGGCGCGTCAGCTTTCGTGAGTCGCGCTCAGCCCATGTTTCAGGGACGAGAACGGAATGGCGACGGCATCAGCGGCGCGCTGGCCGCGCGATCCCGAGCTGCTTCATTCGGTAGCTGAGCGTGCTCGGACTCAAGCCAAGCAGCTGCGCTGCGCCGCGCTCTCCGGCGATACGCCATTCACAACGTCCCAGCGCATTCTCGATGTTCTGGCGCTCCAGCGCTTGAAAGTGTCGATCCGACAGCACCTCGGCCGCGCCGTTGTCGCTCGAGGGCGGCGGCAGCGTGGCCTGCGTGCCGCTCTTTCCCAACTGCAGCCGCAAGCCCGAGCCCTCGTGGCTGGCGAGCACGAGCGCTCGCTCGATCAAATTTTGCAGCTCTCGCACGTTCCCCGGAAAATCGTAGCTCTCGAGCATGGCCTCGTCAGCTGGCGAGAGTGAGCGCGCGGGCAAATGCAGCCGCGCGGAGGTCGCCTCGAGGAACTGCCGCGCCATGGGCAAGATGTCTTCCCTGCGCTCACGGAGCGGCGGAACCAGGATCGGCACGACGCTCAAGCGGTAGAACAGATCGCGCCGAAAACGGCCGCTCTCGACTTCGATCTCGAGCGGGCGGTTGGTGGCCGCGATGACCCGCACGTCGACGCTCCGTGTGCGATCGTCGCCGACCGGCTCGAAGGTGCGCTCTTGCAAGACGCGCAGCAACTTACTCTGGTGCTCGAGCGGAATTTCACCGACCTCGTCCAGAAATAGCGAACCGCCGTCGGCGAGCAGAAAGCGCCCCTGACGGTCGCGCGACGCGCCGCTGAACGCGCCGCGCACGTGGCCGAAGAACTCGCTCTCGAACAGCTCGCGCGGCACGCTGGCACAGTTTACCTTCACGAGCGGCCCGTCGTGTCGCGGACTCAGGTCGTGCACCGCCGCCGCGATCAGCTCCTTGCCGACGCCGCTCTCACCCAAAATCAGCACGGACGAATCACTCTGGGCGACCGCTTGCACCTGCGCCAAGACGCCGCGCATGGCCGCGCTCTCGGCGATGATTTCGCCTTGTTTTAGGGCAGAACGCATGGCCTCACGCAAATAGTCGCGCTCGCGCTCGGCGTTCTCCTTGAGCCGCGCGATTTCTTCGAACGCGCGCGCGTTGGCGATGGCGACCGCGGCGTGATCGGCAAACACGCGCAGCCAATCGAGATCGGTCTTTTCCAAGCGACGACGACTGAAAAACGCAACGACGCCGAGGACCTGACCTTTGAAGCACAGCGGTTGTCCCGCGAAGCTCTCGATGCCCTCGGCGTCGGCCCACTCCGGCTGCAAGATCCAATTCGCCTTGCCACGCTGTAAGAGGAGCGCGCGATTGGTCGCGGCGACCTGACCCACCTTTCCGTAACTGAGCGGGATCCTCTGATGCGCGCCGTCGGTCCGATTCCAGCGTTTCGAAGGGTCGACGCGCGAAGCGCCGATGCTCGCCTTCAACTCCAAGTAGCCCGCGCCCTCTTCGGGTTGCTGCAGCAGCCACACGCGCGCCAAGGCCACGCCATCCCACATGCCGAGCCCTTGCACCATTTCGCGCAGCACGGAATCGGGCGAGCGCGCGGCCGCGACGGACAGCGCCAGAGATTGCAGAGCGTCGAGCTGCACCGTGCAAAAGTCTGGCGGCTTTGCGCTTTAGTGCCGTTTCACCCGCGTTTCGGCGCCGTCTCCTGGCGAACACGCAACGGCGCGGCAACGCCGCCAGACCCACGCGATACGGCGCTTAGAAACGGCCGCGCTGGCCAACGGACGACTTGGCGCTCTCGGGCTCACCCCAAACTGGCAGCGACCAGGTGAACCCGAGGCGCGCCTCGGCCTCGTTTTGATCGCCGACCCGCGCAACGCGAAATGCGGCGTCGAGCACGAACGACTCTCTTGCCGTCCAGATCAGGCCGACCAGTGCCGACACCGTCTGGTCCGCTTTGAAGTCTTTCTCGTAGAAGATCTCGCTCACGGGTCGCACCAACCATTCATGCGGCCCCTCCGCGATGACGCCGCTGAAGAGGTCCAGCCGGTGTTCGCGGGAGTACTCTGGCCACTCGTTGAAGTGCAAAGCCCCCCAAGCCCAGCGATACGATAGGATCAAATCCGCGGAAGCGCCGAAAGCATCGCTGCCGTGCAGCTCGGGCGTGAGCGGCCCCGCCTCGACCGCAACGCTGAGCCCTGACTTGCCTTGAAGAATGCCCTCTCGGAACACGTGCTTGATGAGCACGTCCGTGTCGAGCAGCGCGTCACGCGGTCTGCCATCGAGCGCGCCCAGCGCCACGAAATTCTGAGCATCGATGACCAGCTCGGTGCCCGGAAAGATTCCGAGATTGAGGACGGTGTCCGGCGCGATGAGGTAGTTCTGTCCGCCGCGGTCGTACCAATGCACCGGCCCCATTTCGAGCTCGAACGAGCCGAGCTCCGCGGTGTCCGCGTCCGTGCCGTCGAAGGGCCGGTACGCCTCTGCAGGCGACGCGCGGAACAGCGCCCCGATCACGAACGAAACCACGAGAGCGCCGCGCACGCCCGATCCGACGCGCCACGCGCACTCGCTCCTCGAACGCATGAGCCAGCGCAAGTAACACCGAGGAAAGAACCTTGCAACGAAACCAGGCGCGCTTCGCGGCCTGAGCCGCAGAAATCTCGCGGCTGGGGTGTTTTCTTTGAAGGCATCGCTCAAGCTGGAGAATTCTAACTGCAATGGTTCACGCCGCTCGAAGCAGTCTCGCGCTGGGACTCGCCTTCGGGGTCTCCACCTTCCTGCGATCGGCGGCCGCGGCAGACACCTGCGTCGCACCCAAGGTCAACGTGGTCGTGCCACCTGGGCCGGAATGGGAAAACGCCACCGAAGAGCTGAGTCAGCACCTGCGGACGGTGGGCAACCTGGACAAGTGCGCGCACGTCTTGGTCCGGCCGAGCGCGACCGGTGTCACACTAGACATCACCACCGGTGACGGACGCAGAGCAACCAGACAAGTGACCAGCGTGGCCGAGCTACTGCGAACGGCCGAGGCCTTGCTGGTCTTGCCGCCGGAGCCCATGCCGCCGGCCAAGCCGTCGCCGCTCGAGCTTCCGCCGCCGGAGCCCGTCCCCATTCGTGCGCCGGTCACGACGACCCACATCGAATTGGGAGGCGGCCCGTCGCTTCGCTTTGGGGGTGGCCCGCTCTATGCTGGTGGCGGCGTGGCAGGCTTCGCAGATTTCGCACTGGATGGTTGGCTGCTCGCGCTGTCCGCGCGGGTAGACCTGGGCGACGTGATCGTCGAAGGCCCGACGCCCAGCGATTTTCACATGGAGTCGAGCGCCGTCGGCGTGAGCGTGGGGCGTCGTCTGGAATTCGCGAACGCGGGTTTGGACGCGCTGATCGGTCCGAGCATCGTCTTGGAGGGGCAAGACGCGGACGAGCCGGAGGTCCACGGCGCCGCCGCAGACTTCCGGCTTGCGCTCGCGCTGCGCGTGTCTGGCCCGCGCTCGTCGTCGATTCGCGCGTTTGCCACGGGCGACTTCGAGAGCTCGCCGGCGCGGATGCGCGCCCAGAAGTCGATCAGCCCGGATTTGCCGCCACTGCCGTGGTGGAGCAGCGGGCTCGCCGTGGGTGTGCTGTGGGGCGTGCGATGAACGGGCAGCGACGCGCTCCGTCACCAAACGTGGAGCTCAGCGACGCAGCGGCGCTCGAGGCGCTCAGCCAGGGGCACATCAGCGCGTTGGGCGTGCTGTATGACCGCTATCACTCCGCAGTGTCGAGCTTCGTGCGACGCGCCAGCAACGACGCGAGCGACGCCGAGGACATCGTGCACGCGACGTTCATGACGGCAGCAAGGGCAGCCGGCCATTTCGATGGCAGGCAGAGTTGCCGGCCCTGGTTGGTCGGAATCGCCGCGCGCCTGTTGCACCGTCGCAAACGCGGTATGTCACGTTGGGCGCGCGCGCTGCGAGAGCTCACCCTGCGCGAAGGCGACCGTTACACCGACCCGCATCGCGAGCTGTCCGCACGCGACGAGGTACAACGGCTGTCGCAAGCGCTCGAGCAGCTGACGGAGCCCAAGCGCATGGTCTTGCTGCTCGCCGAGAGCGAAGGGCTCGCGTCCGAGGACATCGCCCGGGTGCTTCAAGTACCGGTCGGCACGGTGTGGACTCGCCTGCACCACGCGCGCCGCGATTTGCGGCGCCTTCTGGCTCGCGAGGGCGAGCCGTGAAACCCGCTATTTGCCCCAGGAAATGGCAGGTCGAGGCCGCACGCGACGGCCGTTTGACTGGCAAAGATCTGGACAGCACCCTGCGACACCAAGCGACCTGCGCGGAGTGCGCAGGAGAAGAGCGGGAGCTCGCTGCGTTGGGTGAGCAAGTCGCGCGCTTGCCCGAGCTGCCGAGAGACCCGATGACCGTGCGGCGCGAGCGACAACGGCTGATCGCAGCGCTGAATGAATCGCTCATCGAGCCGCGGGCTCGCCGCTTTGGTCCGCGAGCGGCGCTCGTCTTGGGCTTCGGCATCGCCGCAGCGGCGGTCGCTTGGCTCGCGACCAGGCCACAGTCAGCGAATCCCAGCTCGCCTGTCAACAGCACGTCGGTCATCGAAGTGCACGCGGCACCCGGAGCGCGTTGGTCGGAGCACGTCGATCGCGATCTCGACCGCATCGACTTGGTCGACGGCACAGCGTCGTTCAAAGTTCATCCGCACCCGGGTCGGCGCGTCGTGGTTGGCGTGCCCGACGGCGAGCTCGAGGACCTGGGCACTGTCTTCGAGATACTGGTCGCCGAGCAGCACACGCGGCGTGTCTCGGTCAGCGCGGGCCGAGTGTCGGTTCGCTTGCTGGGCCGGCCCAGTTTCAGCCTCGGCGCGGGAGAGACTTGGGGCTCGGAAGCGGCTACAGCAAGCGCGAGCGCAGCCCCGGAAGCGACACAGACTTCGGCACCGCTCGCCGCTCGAGGCAGTGACGCAGCGCCGAACGGCGCAACCAACGGCAAGAGCACGGGGACGGGGACGCTGACTCGGCCGCGCGCGGCAAGCAGCCCCTCGGCGCCGGCAAGCGTGGAGCAGCTGGCAGTCCCCGACGCGCTGTCGGCCAAGGCCGAGGACGACGCTTACCTGCAGATCGTCGATTTGCTCAAGCAGTCGAAATACACGCAAGCCCGGAGCGAGGCGAAGCGCTACCTGTTGCGTTTTCCCAACGGCTTCAGGCGCATCGAAGTACTGAACATCGCGACCCACGCGGTCGACGACGAGAGCACGGACGCTGGGCGCTAGTTAGTGTTGCTGCGGCGCGTGCACCAAGAGCAGGTGCGCGCCCTGCGCGTCGGCGATGTAGGCATTGCCGCTCGCGTCCGCCACTGCGTTGCGCGCGCCCGGCGCGGTAGCAGCATTCGCCACGACCTGAAATTCTCCGTGGTCCCCGACGCTCGCCACGACGAGCTGCGCGGCTTTGCCGGCCGCCGCATACAAAAGTCCGGTTTTTGCGGCATAATCTAGGTTATCGAGGCCAGCTCCGGTGTCGAGCTTGCCGAGCAACGCGCCGCCGTGCGCCATGTCCAGAGCTTGAACGTGGTCCGTGCACGCGACGAGCAGCAAGCCACGCGCCGAGTCCACGGCAAGGCCACGCGGTCCGTCGCTCGAGCAACCCGCATTCCAGGTGTCTTTCAGCGCGTGCGTCTTGAGGTCGATCGTCAGCGTGGAGCCCGCGTCCTCGAGATTGGTCAGAAATAGGCCTCGCGCCTCGTCCACCGCGTAGCCCTCTGGGTCTCCAGCCAACTTGATGACGCTCTTTTTCTTGAGTGAGCTCGGCTTCGAAGCGTCCAAGATGACGAAGGACTGCGTGCGCGGAGTGGTCACCCAAACCTCACGCGTCGCTGCGACGTATTCGATGCCATCCGGCGCGCTCGGCAACTTGATGCATGACCCGAGCTTGAGTGTCTGCAGATCGACCACGCACACTTCTTCCGTTGCGCGATCACCGATGTAAGCGACGCCGTCTCCGATCGAGCCGGAGCTCGGACCGACGACGCGTTTTTTCCCGTGTGCGTCGCGTTCGGCGGTTTTGAAGCCCTCGACGCGAACGAAGCTGTGCGCCGCGGTGTCGAACACATCCACACTGCCCGAGCCCCCCGCCGGCACCCAGACTCTGGCTCTCTGCGGCTCGAAAAACAGATAATCCAAAGACACGGGCGCCACCGCGCCCGGCAAAACCAAGGCTTCTGCGCTCAACGCCGCCGGTTTGAAGGCAACCGGCTCGGCGCTGGCCGGCGGCTCCGCGCTGGCCGGCGCGGGAGGCACCACGGAGGCCGCTGGTTGGGGCGCAACCTGTACAGGCTCGGGTGGGTTCGCTGCCGTCGCGCTGGGCGTACCGCCATTGCAGCCAACCAAGCAACCCGCGACGAACAGCACACTCTGGCGAACGATCATGACGCCATTCTTGGCAGAGGCTCGACCGTGCTCGCAAGCGCCGCGTTGCATCTTTTTCAAGTTCCCGTGCGCGCGGAGGCAGTCGACTTGCCGCGCCGCGCGGCATCGTAGAGCTCACGCGCCGCTTCCACCTCGGTGCGATGCTCGTCCGCCCACGTCAGGAGTAGGACGAGGGGCTCCAGAAACGTCATGCCGAGGGGCGTCAGGCGGTAGTCGATGCGGGAGGGCTGCGTCACCGCCTGGACCGTTCGTGCCACGATGCCGTCCCGTTCCAGTTTCTTCAGCGTTAGAATCAGCATGCGCGAGGACACGTCGCCGATCTTCCGCTTGAGCTGATTGAAGCGCTTGGGACCGTCGCTCAGTGTCCGCACGACGTAGACGGTCCAGCGATCGCCAACGCGATTGAGCGTCTCGTGACTGAGCTCGTGGTCGAGGCCCAGAGCCTGAGTCCTCACGGGCCGTACGGCAGGCTCGGACAGAGCAACCAGGCGCCGGCTGCTGCGGGTAGGCCGACCCATACTCAACGAATTCTCCGGGCCGGGGCCGGCCCTTCATTCCGGCAACGAACCGCAACAATTCCCGAGGAAATCCGGCGCAGTTTCCAGCTGGGAGCGAAAAACAGGCCTGGCCACGCGGCTCGGCTCGGGCCATCTGCCGAGGCGGGCGCGAAGCCACGTTTACGTTGAATCCCGGCGCGAATCGTGAGCAAAGACGGTCCCGAAACGTTGCTTTCGCTGCGAGCTCGGACGGTACGCGCCGCAGCGAGAGTGCCCGACTGCCCGAAGCCCCCATGCGAACAGCCATCAACGACTTCGTCACCTTTCAAGACCAGGCCCTTTCGCGAAAGTGGTCTGGAAAAAAAGTTCCGATCTCGCGCGTCTACGAGGCGTACATCGAGGGCCAGATCGACATCCCGGCCGAGCACTGGGAGGGTCTATTCAACTCTCGCCACGACACGATGTCGTTCGGGCTCACCGATTCGCACTTCAAGTGGGCGTTCACCAACTTCTTGCCGGAAGTCGCGATCCATTCGAAGGGCCAAGACAGCCGCATCGTTGGCGAGCACTACAACCGCGGCAACGACTTCTTTCAATGGTTTCTGGGCGAGGCCATGGTCTATACCGCCGCCTGGTTCGAGACACCGGAGACCTCGCTCGAGCAAGCACAGTACAAGAAGATCGATCGCGCTTGTCAGAAGCTACGCCTCAAATCCGGTGAGACCCTGCTCGATATCGGCTGCGGCTGGGGCACCTTCGTCGCGCGCGCGGCCAAGGAATTTGGCGCAAAGACCTACGGGGTCACGCTGGCGCACGAACAGGTCGCTTTTGGTACCGAGCGCATTCAGGCCTACGGCGTGGCTGATCGCGCTCGGGTCGAGGTCTGTGACTACCGCAACGTCAAAGGCACGTTCGACAAGATCGTCAGCTTGGAGATGTGCGAGCACGTCGGGATCAAGAACATCGTCAGCTACTACAAGAAGGTCCACGACCTGTTGGCTGACGACGGCCTGTTCGTCC
>DATHOI010000545.1:0-15398 GCA_035485095.1 Polyangiaceae bacterium
CGAGCCCCGTGTGTCCGGACAGCAGGATGCGCACGATGCCGGGGTTCGTTTCCTGAACGCGCCGCAGCAACGCGGTGCCGCTCATGCCCGGCATCTGCGCGTCTGCGAGGACGACATCGAACGCGGCGTCATCGAGGCGATGCAGCGCGCTTTCGCCGTTGTTCACGAAGCCGAGCTCCCATGACGACTCGAGCGCGTGACGTTTCAGAACGCGCTCGATACTGCGCAGGATCAGCTCGTCGTCATCCACGAACAGGATGCGGCGAACGTCTGCGCTGCGGTGACTGCTGCGCCGCTGCGAAGTCGGCGGGATCTGACTTATGGTAGGCATCGCCCCTACCAGCCAGGAACGGATACGGCGTAGGGAACTTGAGACGATCAGCGGGTCGTTCGGAAATTAGCGGTGATTTTCTAGTAACCGGCCGGTTCCGAGTTGTTTTAACCTGAACGGACGTTGACTAAATCACCGCTCATTGCGCGGCTGGCGCTGTGCGCTCTCGTGGCTGCCGTCGCGTCGAGCGCGCGCGGAGCTTCGGCCAAGGCTCCGTTTCCGGTGGTCGATCTGCACGTGGACTTGTCCTATGAGCACAACTTCAAGGGCAAGCCATTCGAGCTGGGTAGCGGGCAGTTCTCCGTCAGGGCGTTGCAGCAGGGTGGCGTGAGCGGCGTCGTACTGCCGCTATTCGTGCCGCGTGATGCGTCTCCCGACGGCCCGCGGCTCGCCGACCTCGAACGGTCCTACGCGCGAGTCAGCGAGGCGCTGGCACACACTCCGCCGTTTTCTGCGCCGGGTTGCAGCGCGCCCAGCGGCAGCGTGCGTACGTTCTTTGCGTTCGAAGGTGCGGGGCCTCTAGCGACGGACCCGGACGCACTCTCGCTCTGGGCTAGCCGCGGTCTGCGCATCGTGGGGCTCGTGCACACGTATGCGAACGAGCTGTCGAGCTCGTCGGGCGACACGCCTCCCAAACCATTCGGGCTGACCGAGCTCGGGCGCGCGTTCGTACGTCACGCGTTCTCTATTGGCCTCGTGGTGGACGTCTCCCACGCGTCGGATCGCGCGGTCAGCGACATCTTGTCGATCGCGAACGAGACCCGCGGCGTGGTGGTCGCGACCCATTCCAACGCGCGTGCTCTCGCCGACCATCCGCGCAATCTCACTGACGCCGAGTTGCGCGGCATCGCAGCGACGGGAGGCGTGATCGGCGTGAATTTTCACGGCCCGTTCTTGGTGCGCGGACGGCGCGCCACGTTGAAGGATGTCGTGGCGCAAGTCCAACACCTGAGCCAAGTGGCGGGCGCGGATCACGTCGCGATTGGCTCGGATTTCGAGGGTGACATTCGTCCGCCGGCCGAGCTCGCCGATGCCAGCCGGTTTCCGCTACTCAGCGCCGCCCTGACGCGGGCCGGCTTCGACGACGCTGCGATCCGCAAGATCTTCGCTGAGAACGCGCTACGCATGCTGTGTCCAGCCGAGCCTGAAGGCGCCTCGCCGCACGTGCACTGAGGCGTCTTTACAGGGCGCGCTGGGCCTGTTAGTGGCAAAAGCGCTCGGAAAAACCATGGCAACGCTCGACGCCCGCTGTCTCGACGCATTCCCCAACTGGCTCCGCTCGCTCGGAGAGGACGCCCGCGCACTGGCCTCGGTGCTCGAGAAAGAGGGGTCCGGCGCTGCGCAGCAGCGTGCAGCGGCGGCGCTGAACTATCTCTTCAAGTCACTCGATCTGATCCCCGACGGCTTGGAGGATTTAGGTTTCATCGACGATGCGTTCGTCGTGCGCGCCGCGGCAGACGCGGTCAAGCAAGAGTCCGAGTCCGAGCTCGCGCTGGATCCGAGCGGGGCACTGTCGCGGCTCGCCGATGAGGCCGATCTCGTGCGCGAATTTTTGGGTGCGGAGTACGCGCGTCTGGCCAAATACGTGGCCGGGTTGGAGCAAGGGTCTGCGCGAGGTCGTAGCGTGGCCAGCATTCTCGCCGACGCGGCAGTGCGCGCGGACTTCGTCCGTGAAGTGCGGCAATGGGCCGACAGCTACGCCGTGCCGAGCTTCACGCGTGACGAACGCAATCTGGTGAAGCTGCGCTCGTTCCTGTTGGCGAAGCTGCCGGCCTGAGCGCGGCCGGCGCCATTCAGCGTACGCCCAGTATTTCCGCGGCTTTTTCGCCGTGTCGGCTGCGCGGCGTGTACACGTCGCGCTCTGCCGTTTCAGTCACGAGTGGCACCGAGCCGCCGTTCGAGACGCGCCCAAGCTCGGTGAGTAGCTCGGCCGCGGAGCCGTAGCGGTTGGCTGGGTTCTTTCGCATCGCTTTGAGCACGATGGCTTCGACACTCGGATCGAGTGCTTCGCACAACCAGGACGGCGGTGGCGCAGGTGAAATGAGCTGATGTCGAAGTAGCGTCGTGCTGAGCTTCAGGTCGAATGGAAGCTGCCCGGTGAGCATTCGGAACATCACGACTCCGAGCGCGTACACGTCCGTGCGTTCGTCGACTGGGTCGCCGAGCACTTGTTCGGGAGCCATGTACTGGGCGGTACCACGCACCGCTGGTGGGTCGTTCGTCGCGCTTTGCCCTTCGACTTCGGCGAGCCCGAAATCCAAGATCTTCAGGGTCTTGCCGGAACCTGGTGCACTGCTGAGGTACAGGTTTTCGGGCTTGATATCGCAGTGGACGATGCCGGCTGCGTGCAGCGCGACGAGTCCCGAGGCGGCCTGCGCCGCCAGCGCGAGCGTCGCGCGCGGCGATAGCTGTGGCGTGCGATCGAGCAAATCTGCGAGGAGCTCGCCGCGTAGCACCTCCATCACCATGTACGGCGAGCCAACCTCGGGCTCCCGCACGGCCAACACGCGCACCACGTTCTGGTGTTGAATCGAGAGAGCCGCGCGTGAACCAACCAAAAAATGTCCACGCAGCACGCTGCAATTCGCCGCTTCGTCGGTGAGCACCTTGATCACGATGTCGTCCTCGCACAGCTCGTCCCAGCCCAAGTACACGCGCGAGGTTCCGCCCTTGTCGAGGTAGCGGTCGATCGTGTAGCGGCCTGCGAGCAACGGAGGCGTGCGCGGTGTCGGAGTGGGGCGCGGACTCGACTTGGGTGCGGCTTCTGGAGCGACCGGCGTCACCCGGATGCCGCGGCTGCGGTCGGGGAACTGCAGAGGCGGAAGCGGATGAGAAGACAGTGCGGGCATGACAGGGCCTCGTTGGGTAGACACCAAAGCCCGCCTCCGACGCAAGTTTCTGGCGGTTTTCAGCGCCCCGCGTGGCACTTTGACCCGCTAGCCGCGGCGACGGGCCGCGAGCGCGAACGAAAGGAAACCGGCGATCAGGCCAAGGCCGCCGAATGGTGTCACGAGCCCGAGAAAGCGTGGTGCTCCCAGCGCCAGGGCATACAGGCTGCCGGCGAATAGCCCGCTACCGACCAAAAGCAGCCAGCCGGGCCAATCGCTGTGCTCCGATTTTCGGTCGAATAGGCCGTACAGCAGTACGCCGAATGCGCCGATGACGAAGTAGCGCGTCGCGGTCTCCCAGAGCGCGAGCTCGGGCGCGCCAACTCTGTCCCGCAAACCATGTGCGCCAAAGGCTCCCAGCGCGACGCCGAGCGCCGCGCACGTGGCGCCAACGCTGATGAAGTTGGGTTTCATGTCGGCTGATCCATGCTGACCCAAGCGTCGTCACCGTCCAATTCGACGGTGAATGGATCCAATGCGCGGCCCAAGCACGGACCATGATCGCACATGCCGTCTGGGACGCGGAACAGCGCGCCGTGGTTCTTGCAGTAAATGCGATCGATGTCAGCTGCGTAGAAGCGACCGTCTCCGAGATCGAGATCGACTCCCCAGTGCGGACAACGGTTCAGGTATGCAAACAGGCCTGCCTCGTGCCGAAGCAGGAATCCGGGCAGCATTTCGCCGCGGTGCTCGAGCTCGAACACTTGCGACGCTCCGACTTCCAAGCGCCCCGCGCCGACGATACGCAGGCGCTTGGTGTTCACGCGTCGGCGGCGCGCGAAGGTCCAGGGGTCGGTTGCTGATTCGATTCGTGCTCGCCGGAGGTTGCCAGCAGCTCGTTCATCAGCTCCCGGCACTCCGGTTTGCCCTTCAGATGCGTCATCAGCACGTTCGACGACTCGAAAAAGCTCTTTTCGTATTTGAGCCCTTCGCGAGCCCGCGCGGCGACTTTCTCGCGCCCGGTTGCCAGATCCTCTTCCAAGGCTTCGGCATAACGCGCGAGCTGTCCGCGTAGCTCTTCGATCTGACGACGCAGATCCGCGGCGCTGGCCTCACGCCCGGTACGGCGAGTTTCGCGGGTCTTGAGCCATTGGCGTTGCGCCTCGACCATGGCGTGCGCCGCGCCGGCTTGCTCGTACACGGCGCGCGAGCCTTGGCCTGCGCGTTCCGCGCGGTCGGCGTTGGCTACGCGCTCTTCCGCGATCTGCTCAGCGCGGCCGAGCTCGCGGCGCGCCGCTTCTTCCTCTTCACCATAGGCAGCCGCTTCGCGCAGCACGCGTGATTCCTCATGCGCCAGCTCTTCGACTTTGCGGCCGATTTCAGCGCGGAGCGCGCGACCGCGACGCTCGAGCGCCTCGAGCTTTCGGGTGTGGCTCGCCACCTCGCCCTCGAGCCCACTGGCCTTGGCAGCCAGATCCCAAAGCGTGGTCAAAGCCTGCGCGACCTCGGGCGCCGCATTGGCGGACGGGTAGGCGCGCGAGACCATGCGCGCGAAGAGACCCGCTCGACCTGCCCATTCCACGACACCCGGCGTGCGCGGCGGAGGAGGTGGCGGTGGAGCGGCGGGCGCCGATTCGCCGGTGCCCTCCTTCTCCCAAGAAGCGCTGGGCAACGAGCGCTGTAAGGCCTTCAGCTCTTCGAGCAAATGATGGCCGTCGCGGTAGCGCTTGCGCGGATCTTTCTCCAGGAGCCGGAGCACGATGCGTTCGGCAGCCGGATGACAATCCTTACGAATGCTGGTCGGGCGCGGTGCGGGTGCGGTGCGCTGCATCTCCAAAAGCGTGTCGCGATCCCCGGCGCGAAAGGGGAGCTGCCCCGTCAGCATCTCGAAGAACAACACGCCGAGCGCGTACAAATCCGAGTGCGGGCCGGCCTGCTCACCGCGTGCTTGCTCGGGCGACATGTACTCGGGCGTGCCGAATACTGCGCCCTTCGGGGCGAGCCGCGGGTCGTGAGCGAGGGCCGCAAGCCCGAAGTCCAAGATCTTCACGAAGTCTTTGCGACCACCCCGGTGGGTGAGCAAAATGTTGTCGCTCTTCAGATCGCGATGCACGACGCCTAGGTCGTGCGCGCGAGACAGCGCGGCGCCCATCTGCTCCAGGATGTCGACGCCGCGGTTCAACGGCATCGGCCCGTGCGCGAGCTCGGTCGAAAGCGGAGTGCCGACCAAGTACTCCATCACTAGATAGAGCTCGCCGTCGTCCGTCTCGCCGATGTCGTGGATGTCGATGATGTGCGCGTGGTCGACGCGATTGGCCGCGCGCGCCTCGCGCAACATCCAAGCGCGGAGATGTGTCTCGCCGCGCAAGTCGGGACGGATCAGCTTGACCGCGACGACGCGATCGATGAGCACGTGCCGAGCGCGGTACACGATGCCCATCCCGCCCTCCCCGATGCGGGCTTCGAGGCGATAACGCCCCGCGATGACTTTACCGAGCGCCGGGTCGTCGGCCTTCTTAGTGCGCGGAGCCACGGCGGGCTTCTGCGGAGCAGGCTGTGCCATGTTTCTCGTCTAATCCCGCTGGGATGGACGGCTGAGATTAGCCGCAACCTAAGAGACTAGCACTACTATTACGGCGCTCTGCAACGCCGTTTGCGTGAGTAGGCGTTGGGCAGTCCTCAGAACAGGAAATTTAGTACGGGGACGCGAACCTCGGTGGCTTGCGACACCCCGTACATTGCGAGCTCGGTCTTCGAGTAAACGTCGCACAGCTCGATGGCCGGGATGCCCAGCGTTAGCGCCTGCGAGGAGATGCCGATGAGTGCAGGTGGGCTGAGGTGGTAGTCGAGGGGCGGCAGCTCCCGGCGAGCAAGCGCGTGCGAACGAGCTCGGTGCACCGAGCTCGTCGGGGGTGTCGGCGTCGGAGCAGGCGGCGGTGCCGGCGCGGCCGAGCCGGCAGGCGGCGGTCCGGTTACGGGCGCCTCGCTCGGTTGCGGCGGTTCAGCGACGGGCTCGTCCACGGGCGGCCTGTCTTGCGTGAAGCTTGCGGGAGGCTCGTACGCGGTGGCGCTCAACACAGCGACGGTGGTCGGAATGGCCAGCGCCATGCCGCCTGCGAGCATGAACATGGTCGTGCGCGGGCTCGCGCTGCGCTCGATGAAGTAGCCACCAACGCCACCACCGATGCCGCCAATGACACCGCCGGTCACATACGCCCACGTGGGTTGGACCTTGAACGCCGCCTCCACATCGAGCACGACCTCGGCACCGAGCAACGCACCGCCAACGGCGCCTTTGCCCGTGGTCGATACCTCGGCCACGCCGGTTGCATGCGCAGCCAGCGGCGCGAGACTGAGCGTTGCGAGCGTCAACGTGCCAAGGAATGAAGTCTGGAAGCGCATGAAATCCTCCGCGAGTATCGCTAAGTAGCTGGGTTGCCCGACCCAGCGCGAACGTTCGCGGAGCATAACATCAGCGCGGCAGTAAGAAAGAGCCTGGGCGGGGTCCGCTCTTGGCCAGCGGTCCGGAAGCTCGTTTCTGAGCTGGGGAATGGGTACGCTAGTGACGTGAGCCGCTTCGAGACACCGCGCGGCGCCCAGAGCCTGGTCCGGCGCGCTGGAATTTCCGGCGCTCTCGCCTTCGGTGCGGGCCTGGCGCTGTTCATTGCCGTCGGCGGTTTACGCCTGTGGCCTCGCATTTCTGGCCAACACCTGCCTTTCGCGTTGATTTGGCCGTTCGCGCGCCCGCTGCTCGCGGCCGGGCTCGAGCTCTCTTTCTTGGTCAGCCTGCCGATCGCGCTCGGCGTATCGGCGAGCCTGCGCACTGCGCGCGCGCGGGGTGTGGCGTCTTGGCGCGCGACCGCTGTCTCTACCGTTCTACTGGTCGTTGCTCTCGGGGCGCTCAGCTTCGGCGTGTCGGCGTCGCTCGAAAGCGGCGGCTCGTCTCCGGGTCAGTTGGCGGCGGAGCTCGTGGCATCCGCCCGTCAGAGCTGTGTCGAGAGCGGACCGACGGCGGAGGTCAACGTACCCTTGCTCGGCTTCTCTTGGTTGTGTGAGCGCGCTCGAGCGCCGTTGCTACGCGGACAGGCGCCGATTGGAAAGCAAGCTCGCTTCGAAGCCGCAGCGATCGAGCTGAGCGACGATTTGAAGCGCATCTCGCTCGACCATCTCAAGCTCGACTTCAGTACACCGACCTTTCCGGTGCAGATTCACGCTGAGCACGCAACGCTCAGCGGGTTGCCGCCGTGGGGACGGTCGCGCCGCATGCCGTTCGGGCTGCGCTCAGGTCTGTTCGTGCTCAGTGCTGGGCTTTCGGCCTATGGCGTGGGGCGACTCGCGGCCCGCACGCAATGGTTACCCGCCTGGGCAGGCGCACTGGTCGGCGCTTCGGTGTCGGGTTGTTTGTGGTTTGCGCTGTCTTGGCTGGAACGCCAAGAGCCGGCGCCACTCACTTACTTGGCGCTGCCGGCCGCAGGTTTCGTGGGCCTGGTCGCCACGGGGCTCGGTCTGGCCGTGGGACGGCGGGCTTGGCTGCGCTGGGGGCGCTCGTTGCAAGCGCCCGAGTCTGGCTAGGAATTCTCAATAAACACGAGGGGTTTGCGAGTTCATTGCTCGGGGTTTCGCGCGGTGGTAGGAGGCGCGGGCTTCGCGCTGCTGCCGAGGCGTCACTGAGTTCACCGCTACCAGAGCCGCCGTCGTTGAAGGGCTGAAGGTGCTGAAGGATGCAATCGAGCGTGCCGGGAATTAGCGGCGAACGCCACACTTCCGAGCGCATGAGCGCTCGCTCCACTTGGGCGGCCTTATTCGAGCTCAGCAAGCCCGGCGTTGCGGGCCTGGTGATGGTGACCATGCTGTGCGGCGCGCTCGTCGCGCCCGGCCCGCGGCCTCTCGTGCGGCTGCTCATCGCCATGTTTGGCACGGCTCTGGTCGTGGCCTCGGCGAACGCGCTGAACATGTATATCGAACGCGAGTCGGACGCGCTGATGCGGCGCACTGCGTCGCGTCCGCTGCCGACCGGGCGCTTGTCTGCCGACACCGCGCTCTGGTTTGCGCTCGGCTGCGCAATCGTCGGGTTGGGTGTGCTCGTGGCGTGTGTGAACTTGATGAGCGCGGGCCTCGCGCTGCTTGCGCTCGGCAGCTACGTGCTCGCCTACACGCCGCTGAAGCGCAGCACGATCTACGCGCTGCACGTGGGCGCGCTGCCCGGCGCCATCCCGCCGCTCATCGGTTGGGCCAGCATGACTGGGTCGCTCGCGCCGCGCGCGTTCCCGCTGTTTCTGATCCTGCTCGTCTGGCAATTGCCGCACTTCCTCGCCATTGCCACATTTCGCCGTGAGGAATACGCACGCGCCGGCCTGATCGTGCAACCGAATGCAAAGGGGCTCGAATCAACTCGGAGAGCCATCCTCGGCTACTCCGTGTTGCTCCTCGCGGTGAGCTTGTCGCCGCTCGCCCTTGGGATGGCCGGGCTCTGGTACGCGAGTGTGGCTGTGGTTTTGGGCGTGAGCTTCTTCTCCTATGCCGCTTTTGGACGCGGTCAGAAGACTCCCGAGCGCTGGGCCAAGACTTTGTTTCTCGCGTCTTTGCCGTATCTCGTCGTGGT
Organism: Polyangiaceae bacterium; assembly: GCA_035485095.1. Taxonomy (GTDB): domain Bacteria; phylum Myxococcota_A; class Polyangia; order Polyangiales; family Polyangiaceae; genus PMG-095. The sequence continues at coordinate 8,762 of DATHOI010000545.1, forward strand.
TTACGCAGCGCTCGTTGCAAGCGCGATGTAGCCTCAGCGAGCGCGCGATTTACGCAACGAAGACGACGCGCTCGTCGACACAGTGCCTGACGGCGCGCGGTAGCCACTGGATTTCGAGCTCGGAGAAGTCCTACTTTGCGGCGCGTCAGCGCTGTCCTGCGTGAGCAGCGCCAGGATCTCGCTCGTGCCACTTGCCTTCATCACCACTGGGCCCACGCGGCGCGCGCGTGCCAGGAGCGCCGCGTCGCTCGAGCCGGTGAAGAACACCACGCTCGGAACGCGACCGCTCGCCGTCAGGTGCCGCGCGAGATCGACGCCGTTTCCGTCTGGCAAGTCGAGGTCCAGAACGGCCAAGTCGAAGTGCTGAGCCAGCGTGCGCGCAGCCGCACAAGAGCGAGCGATGGCAACGGCGAACCCACGGCGCGCCAAGGTCCGGGACAACGCCCGAGCAACCGTTACATCGTCTTCGACTACCAGCAGCCGTTGCGCCGAGCTTTGCATTCCCAACCCCATTCGTTGCGCGAGGTGGGTGGACACTATCAAATCCGCGCTGGCCTGAACATATGCCTGGTGTTAGTCGGAAAAACCCGCGGAATTTCAGATATTTACGACATCAAATTTCGAGCGCTACTGCACGGTTTTTCATGTGTGCCGCATGCGACCACTTTCTGCGTCGCGCTAGCCGCAGCAGGGTTTGCTCAGCCTGTGGCCGGAGGCGCGTCGCTGCGCGTCTCTGGCTCTTTCGCGGGCAACGCGTCGGCTTGCTTTGGGGCGAGCAACGCGGCGACGACCAACCAAAGCGCGGGCAACGGAATGTCCGGCGCGCCGAGCGACAGCAAGCACAGGCCGAGCACGACGCTCGTCTTGCGTCGATCGCTGAGCTTGGCCACGCACAATCCGGCGCCGATCAGGAGCGCCGTGGTGACGGCAAACCGGGCCGCGGGTGGCAGGGCTGCGGCAGGTGCTCGCGAAAGTTGAGCTAACACGCGCTCGACGAGCACGCGTAGTAATCCCGCGCCGGGTGCCGTGCCGTGCGCGGCGAACAGTCCAATCGCCAGGGCAGGCAAAAGAACGAGCGCCGCGCCCAGCGCAGACTTGCGCCGCTGCATTTGACCGACGTAGGCCAGGGCTAGCCCGAGCGCCAACAGATCGAGCAGCGTGGCCAGCGTGGCCACGGCCACGGCCCAGCGCAAGCTGCTGCTGTCGAGGCGTTCGGCGGCGCGACTAACGAGCTCACGCGCGATCAAATGCGAGAGCCCCGACAAACTCGCGCTGCCGAGCACGAGGCCACTGGCGCGCGTGTCTCTCGATCGCAGGCTCGCGACGGCCGAAGCCAGTGAGGCAGCGATCGCAGCGAGCGCCATCATGCGGCACAGCTCGGGTTCGAGCGGGCGCGCCCAAGCCGCCATCACGAGCGCGATCACGATTGCGCTCGCGGGTAGCGCGATCAAACGGAAGCCCAGATCGAGCTTGGGCAAACGCAACGCGCGCGTCGCGAGAATCACCGCCGCTGCGACGCCGCCGGCCGCTACCAATTGACTCAGGAACGCGGCGATCCGCGTGCTGAGCGCGATGAATGGCGCAATCCCGACGGTGAGCCCCGGGATGGCCGGCGCGACGCCACGCGCGATGATCGTGGTGAGCAGCGCCACGCGCGTCAACATGCTCAGACTCATCCCCGAAGTCGCTTCTGGTTCAGAACTCGGCAACCGATCCTCGGTCAATTCTGCGCGAACGCGCCGTCACGCCGCCGCCAGTTTTGGCCATGGCGCTCGGGTGGCGCGGCCTCGGTCGGATCGCTGGGCGGCGCGGGCGGGGTGATCTCCGTGGGCGCCGTTTTGGGCGCAACGTTGAGCAAGAAAGGCTTCGCGTTGAAGGTCGAGCACGCCTCGTTGTTGCGGTGGAACTCCCAGTGCAAATACACGTTGCCGTCCGGCGAGACGATCTCGTGTGGCGGCGTACCGAACGGGGCAGCGCGCTTCACTGAATCCAGAGCCGCAATGTCGAAGGCGGTGATGCCGCTGAACTTCGTGACGCCCATGCGCACCACGTTGCCCGACTCTTGATCCAAAATGATCTCGATCTCGGTGCTCAGTGACTCGTTGTTCATCGGGTGCGACGAGGGCAGGCTGTCCAGCGACGCCAAGAAGGTATCGGCGAACAGCGGATGAATGCGGTTGTGAATCGCGTTCAGGTAGCTGGCGAACGCGGATTTCGCCGTATTCAGTGCGGTCTGGTTGCCCGGGCGCACGCTCGGCACGTAGTTTTCGATAGCGCTCTTCCAGCGACTGGGGTCCATCGGGTGCCAAGAGCCGAGGTGCGCGCTGCGCCGACGTTCGCCGTCGACCAGACGTTCACGCGCCAATTGATCGGTCCCGATGGCGGCGACCGCCGTGCGCGGCATCAAGTTCAGATTGACGCCATTGGCCGTCGTGCCCGCCGAACCGAAGCCGAGCAACGCCTCGCCGGAGCTGCGGCGCTTGGGAAGCGGGTGCGCTTTGCGAGCCTTGGCCTCGGCCTGGTCGACCAACGCTTGGCGTGGCCCGGGCACGGTGAAACGGCCGTTCTCCGAAGCCAGAGCTTCGGGGATTTCGTCAGCCGCTTTGGAAGGCGCTTGGGCCTTCTGTCCCTCCTGCTCCTTCGCGCTGGTTTGGGACGTGTCCGAGCCGGTGCGCGCGCCGCTCTCGGTTTGAGCAGGTGCGTTGCTGCGTTGATGAGCCGCGTCCGAGGCCATCGGTGGACGCATCATCGCCAGTTTGTCGGGCTCGGAGGCGGGCACCTCCGATGGCGCGTGGTCCTTCTCACCGGGCTTCTCTTCCGCCTGCAGTACGCGTGAGTGATCGGAGTCACCGGGGTTCTTGTCGGGACTCGAATGCTCACCGCCCGGCGTGGGTTTGGCGTCGTTTTGATCCGCGCTCGTGATGCGTGCTTGCGTCTCCTGCAGCACGTGATTCGCCTGATCAGCGATAAACGCCGCGTTCGGATTGTCCGGCTGCTTGTCGTCGTCCACCACTTGCTTGACGGCAACCTTCTTCGGCATCGTCAACTCAGGCGGCTGAACCGGCTTGGCCTCGGCCTTTTTCTCCTCGGGCTTTTTCTCTTCCGGCTTCTTCACTTCAGGCGGAGGAGGCGGTGGCTTCTTTTCCTCGGGCTTGATCAGCTCCTTGATCGGGGGCTTCTTCTTGGCCTCGGGGTCGTCCTTGTCGGCGTTCTGTGGCTCGGGTGCCTTCTCGTCGTCGGGCTTAGCCGGCTCGTCCTTCTCGACGTCTTTTTCCGGCGGCTTTTCCTCGTCATCGAGCAGCGCGACCTCGACCGGCATGCCCACGCCACGCACGTGGTTTTGGACCGCGCGCGCGAAGCGCTGAATGTCCAAGCGCTGCTCGAGGATCTTCGCGCCTTGATCTGCGCCGCCGCTCCACAGCAGATGCACCACGACCGCCGTGGTGATCCACAAGAAAAGCGGGATGTTCGCTTCGCGACGCATTGCTAAAAAGTGGGTCTCAGCGGCCGATCGGGGAGAAAAAAGCTAACATCGGCGACCCCTGCCAGCAATCTAGGGGCCAATTGCCGCGGCATATGACGATTCCTCTCGCGGCTAGAGCAACCTTCCCCGCGGCGCACGATCGTCACACTTTGCTGATCGACTGGAAGTGCTCGGCGATCTCGCCGGCCGTCCACACGCCGGCGTCGCTCTCCTTGTACTTGCCCGGGCTTTCTACGACCTTGTAAACGCTCATGCGCGCGCCGGCCACGGCCAGCACGACTCCGGTAACCTCGCACGACAAGTCGCTGGCTAGGAACAAATGGGCGGGCGCCACGTGCTCAGGGGATAGCGTGTCCTCGATTTTTTCGAACATGGGCAGATCTTCGGTGAGTCGCGTTTTCGCGATGGGCGCAACGGCGTTGACGCGAACTCCGTAACGCTGAAGCTCGATCGACGCGGTGCGCGTCAGACCGTAGATGCCGGCCTTGGCCGACGCATAGTTCACTTGCCCGAAGTTTCCGAGCAGGCCTGACACGCTGCTGGTGTTGATGATCGAGCCGCTGCCTTGCATTTTCATGTGCTCGGCCGCGGCCTGAGTGCACAAGAAGCTCCCCGTCAAGTGCACGTCGAGCACGGCTTGCCAGTCCGCGAGCTCGAGCTTCAACAGTGTCTTGTCGCGTAAGATACCGGCGTTGTTGAGCAGCACGTCGATGCGGCCGAAGGCTGAAATCGCCTTGCCCACGATGGCCTGTGCGCCTTCTTTGCTGGCGACGTTGTCGTAGCTCGCCTCGGCGCTGCCGCCTGCTTTACGGATTTCTGCGACGACTGCATCCGCAGCGGAGTGGTCCGCGCCAGCGCCGGCACGACCGCCGCCCAGATCATTGACCACGACTTGCGCGCCTTCTCTTGCGAAGAGCAGCGCCGTCGCTCGGCCAATGCCGTTGCCGGCTCCGGTGATGACCGCGACTTTGTTTTCGAGGAGTGCCATGGGCGGGAGCATAATTCGCTTTTGAAGGAGTGGCGCTACCCGAGCAGGTTTGTTTTGGCGCTCAGAGCGAATTCAAAATCTGAGCACCAGACCCTGAGCACTGACCCGGGTGCCAGACCCACGGTTGGAGCTCAGTAGAGCATCCGTAGCCATCGCGAGGCCGAGCCCGACCCCAGTCCCGATCACGTCCCACGTGAAGTCACGCCACGACGGGTCGCCGTGGCCCGACAGATCCCACAGCTCTTTGCCGGCGCCGAGCGTGAGCGAAAAAGTGCCGCCCGCGATGGCGCGTTCAGTGCGCGTGTCGAGCCAAATGCTGGACACTGCGTAGCCACCTGCTGAAAGTGCCGCGGACAACCCAAAATGCAAGGCTTTGTCTGGTCCAAACCAAGGGTCGGCATCGCTCGCAGCGGCCGGTCGGGAGAGCAGCGTCGCGCTCAGTGCGGCGCAAGCGATGAGCGCGCGTTTCATGCCTGCCCGCGACGCCGACGAGCAAACCAGGTGCAGCAGAGAACGAGCAGCGCCGCCCAGCCTGCGTTGTTAGTGGGCGCGCGGGTGGTACGGAGGGCGCAGCTCGTCGAATGAGCGTCCGCTAGGTCTTGACTCGGAACGCACACCTGGAGCGAGCTCGAGCAACTGTAGCCTGCGGGGCAAGTCGAGCCGCTCGCGCCGCAGCGGGGCACGCAAATGCCAGGCGGGCTGTTGGTCGCGCTGAAGCACTGGTAGACGCCTGGGCAATCGCCAGAACCCGCACACTGTTGCCCGAGTGGATTCACGGTTGGAGTCGCGGCTTGCACCGGAGGAGGTGCCGCTCCGGCGTCTGCATCGACACTGCTCGCTCCGCCGCTGTCCGTGCCGCCGCGATTCGCGCTGCTGCCCGCGTCGGGCTCAGCGAGCCCTGCGTCGCCGATGGGCGCGCTGGCCCAAGCTGGGGGAAAATAGCCGCCAGCGGTCGCGGCCTTGAGCACCGTGCTGCGGATGAAATCAGCCCAATTAGCGACGTTCGAGTACAGCGCGTAGCTGCACGCGGAATCCCCGCGCGAGGTGACGCCGAACACGCGCCCTTGTTTGTCCAACGCGGGACCGCCCGAATCACCCGAACAAACCGGGCTATTTCCGACCCACTCGTCGGCCTCATTTTGCGCCGCAGCGGGGCAGTTCTCGGCCACGCAATACACCGAAGCGCTGTCGAAGCGCATGCGGCTGCCGACGGTGGTCCCTTGCGTGTCGTTAGGATTTTGCAACCCATAACCGACGGCCGAGAACACGGTGGCTGTCAGCGTTGGCGTGTCCAGAACGGGCACGATCGGCGTCGCGACGCTGTTCGGGATGCCCGAGCCGCTCAAGATCAACAGCGCGACGTCGAAGCCGCACACCGCCGTGCTGCCTGGCGCCTGCATGATCTGCTGCACCGGATAGAGCGTGCCCTTGCTTTGCTGCGGTTGGGCGTCTGCTGACACGAAGATGGTCGATGCCGCATACAGCGCCGTAAACTGACTCGAGCTGCAGTTGACTTGTTCACTCGAACCGTCGCCAATTTGCGCGATGCAGTGGCGCGCGGTGAGCACGAGGTTCGGTGCGAGCAGCGAACCGCTGCAAAATACTTCGGCTTGGCCGCGGCTTTGCACGGCGAGCGCGACGACCCCGTGAGTGACCGTGTCCAAATAGCCGCCGATGATGGGTGCGGTCGTGGAGTGGGTGCGCTCGTCAGCGCTCGCATCTGGACTGCCCGCGCTCGCACAACCGCCAGCACCGAGGACTGACAACGCCAGCGCGCTTGCCCACGCGGCGAGTCGCCAAGGCGTCGCCGTGTCGGGCGCTGCTGAGCGAATCAAGCTCGTGAAACGATAGCTTCTTGCGTGAGCCGTCGCAAGCACGCCGCCGCATCGTCGTGTGACGAATCGCGAGCACTGGGGCGCGTGCATTTGCCGCCGCAAGATTTCCAGGAAGGGATAACCCGGGCGTGCCGCATGGCCTTTCCCGCGGACGATGTTAGGCTCCGCGCCCTCTCAATGACGCCTAGCAAAAGCTCGCCGCGCCAGATCCTCGTCACTAGTGCGCTGCCCTATGCCAACGGGCACATCCACCTTGGGCACTTGGTGGAGTACATTCAAACCGACATTTGGGTGCGCTTTCAACGTATGCGCGGCGCACGCGTCATCTAC
>DATHOI010000546.1:0-8329 GCA_035485095.1 Polyangiaceae bacterium
GGCTCGCTATGGCTTCGGCTCCTGATCTCCAACTTAAGCTATTCTGTGTTGGCATGAAGCCGTCGGCTCCGGACCCAGTCTCGACACTGGCTCGAGCGCCGCGCGCTGAGCGCGTGTTTCGCTGTGCTTTTGGGCTGTGCCTAACGCCGTGCGCGGTCGGCGCTGCAGCGCTGTTCATGCCTGAGCTTCACGTCACCCCCGGGCTTGCCAACGCGCTGGCCTTCGCCGGAGCGACGCTCCTGCCGATCCTCGCCTTGGCGATCGCAGCAACGGCGGATGTAACGCTGCTGGCCGCGCTCGCCGTCGCTGCGCTGTCCGTCGCGCTGTTGCTTGCACTCGTGTTCCTGCGGCACGCGCCGGTCGCGGCGATGCTGGTCGTGGACAGCGCGCTGGTCGGCTTTGCGTGGTCGGTCGGAACGTCTATCGGCCGACGCGTCCAGCACGCTTCGCACTTGCTGCCGGCGTGCGTCGTGGCCGCGAGCGCGGATCTCGTGTCGTTGCTGTCACCGGAAGGACCGAGCCATGCCGTTGCCCAAAGCGACCGCGCACTGTCGGTGCTCGCGGTGTGGTTTCCCGTACCCGGCACGTTGGCCCTGGCACCTGCGCTGGGCGTCGGCGACTTATTGTTCATGGCGCTGGTCTTTGGCGTCGCGGTCGTGCACCACTTGCCGTACGTGCGGACGGTCTCGCTGGCTGCCTTCGGCACCGCTGTCGCCGGCGGTATCGCCGCTCGGCTGGGTGTCGCGGTACCTGCGTTAGTGCCAATTTCTGCGGCAATTTTACTTGGTTTGCCGCAAGTCCGTCACGTGCGGCCGGCAGACCGCAAAGCCGCGACGTGGGCGATGTCGCTCGCGGGGATGGTCGTCGTGGCGGTCGTCGCGCGTCGCTTTCTCTCGCGCTGACGCGGGGCAAAGCACGCCATACGCTCGTGCGCTATCGTTCTGTCCGTCCCTGGAGGAACCATGCGCGTCGAAGTTTGGAGCGACATCATCTGCCCGTGGTGCGGGCTCGGGCTGCATCGATTGAAGGCCGCGCTGGCGCGCTTCGAACATGGCTCGGAGGTCGAGGTCGTTCACCGCTCGTTCCAACTCGACGAACGAGCGCCTGCCGACCGAACCGAGAGCGTGCGCTCCATGTTGCAGAAGAAGGGCTTGGCTGACGCGCAGATCGACGGCGTCACCGCGCGCGTCGCGCAGCTTGCCAAAGCCGAGGGGCTCGATCCGTATCACGTGCTCGACAACCGCGTCGGCAACACGTCGCTGGCCCACGAGCTCGCGGCCTGGGCGACCGAGCTCGGGCACGGGAACGAGATCTGGGACCTGTTGTTCGCGAGCTACTTCGGAGCAGCGGAATCCGTTTTCGATCTCGAATCGTTGGTCTCACTCGCGACGAAGCTGAAGCTCGACCCAGCCTCAGCTCGTGCAGCACTCTCGTCACGGCGCTATGCCCAGCAAGTCGCCGCCGACGGGCGCGCCGCGCACGAGCTCGGCGCGAACGGCGTGCCGTTCTTCGTGCTCGATCGTCAGCTCGCAATCAGCGGCGCACAGTCCGTGGACGTGCTCTTGCAGGCGCTCGAAAAAGCCTGGACCAATCAGGGCTCAGCCCGCGCGTAACGCAGTCAGGCGCTCGAGAAACGGGAGCTCGGCCGCGTGAATCTTGCGCGCCGCCTCATCGAGGCTGAAAAAGCTCGCTCGGTCCACCTCGGGGAACTCCCGCAGCTGCCCGGACCGCGGCGGCCACTCCAGCGAAAACGTGTTGCTCTTGACCGACTGCACATCGAGCTCACCCTCCAAAGCCCAGGCGTGGATCATTTTGCCGCTCTTGTTCTTGACGAAGCCGAGCGCGAGCGGCTCGCCGCTCGGTGCATCACTGCCGAGCTCTTCCCGAAATTCGCGCAGCGCCGCGGCGAATGGCTCCTCACCGGCTTCGAGCTCGCCCTTCGGAACGAACCACGCGCCGTCGTCTTTTTTGCTCCAGAATGGCCCACCCGGGTGGACGAGCAGCACCTCTAGCGCGTCGCCCGCATGACGAAACAGTAAGATCCCTGCACTGCGCTTGGAGCTCATCGGAGAGCAGTGTGCACCGTGCGGGCCGAGTGCGCCGCCGAAAGCGCCAGACTTGACGGCCTGTGCCGCGCTAGCGATACTCCTGGGCGCCGCATGTCGTTCCTCGCTAGCCGTCGTTTCGCTCGTCGCGCCGCTAATTGCGGCGGGCGCGAAATGCCGTAGCGACTTCGCCTCGGTAGACCGCGTAACCGCCCGCAACTGGGTGGTTACGTCGCGCATGGCGGGCCACCCGAAAGGAGAGCCGCCATGACCTGTACTGCTAGGGATTTAGAGCCTAATTTCGGTGATTTCGAGAGCGGAGCGCTGCTTATGGCCGACGCTCGCTTGATGCGCGTCGCCGAGCGACCCCAATGCATCATGGTGCGCGGCGCCGGGTCCTACCTGTGGGATCACGCGGGCGCTCGCTATTTGGATTTCGTGCAGGGTTGGGCCGTCAACGCGCTCGGCCATGCGGCACCCGAGATCAGCGCCGCGCTCCACGAACAAGCGCAAACACTGATCACAGCGAGTCCCGCGTTCCACAACGCGCCGCAGCTCGCGCTAGCGCACGAGCTGGTGAGCGCTACCGGGCTCGCTAGCGTGTACTTCGGTAGTAGCGGCGCGGAGGCCAACGAGGGCGCGCTGAAGCTCGCGCGCAAGTGGGGCAGGCTCGAGCGAGCCGGAGCCAGCGAGATCATCACGACCGACGGCGCGTTTCACGGCCGCACGCTGGCGCTCATGGCCGCCAGCGGCAAGCCGGGGTGGGACGAGCTGTTTCCGCCAAAAATGCCCGGCTTCGTCAAGGTTCCGTTTGGCGACGCGGACGCCGTGGCAGCGCACATCGGGCGCAAAACGGCGGCTGTCATGGTCGAGCCCATTCAAGGCGAAGCCGGCGTGGTCGTGCCGCCCGATGGCTATTTGCTCGCGCTGCGCGCTCTGTGTGACGAGCACAATCTGCTGTTGATTTGCGACGAAATACAAACGGGCATGGGCCGGACCGGAACGCTGTTCGCGTTCGAACGCGAAGGTGTGCGCCCAGATATCTTGACCTTGGGCAAAGGCCTAGGTGGTGGTGTGCCGATCTCTGCTGTGCTGGCCAACACGCGAGCCAGTTGCTTCGTGCCCGGAGACCAAGGTGGCACCTTCGGCGGCAATCCGCTCATGACCGCCGTCGCCAGGCGCGTCTTGTCGATCGTTTCGAACGGGGAATTTCTGGCGTACGTGCGCGCTTCGGGGCGCCGATTGGAGCAGCGCCTCGCTGAATTGTGTAGCAAGCACGGTCTCGGTCGGCGCGGCCGCGGACTGCTCTGGGCCCTCGTGCTGCCGAGCGATACGGCGGAGCGTGTGCTTCGAACCTGCTTCACGCGCGGTCTGTTGCTCAATGCGCCGCGCCCGAATCTGTTACGCCTCATGCCGTCGCTGCGCGTCAGCGCGGAGGAGATCGACGAGATGGCAAGCGTGCTCGATCGCGCCTTGGACGCTTGAGGGCGCGCACCGCGTTTGGCTTGCCAGAGCCAAACAGGTCGGGGGGGCGCGTGTCACAGCGCCCACGCCCCCCCTCTGCGTCACGGGCGGAGCATGAAAAAGATCAGGACGCCGGTCACGGACACGTACAACCAGATCGGTAAAAATACGCGATTCAAGCGGCGGTGGCGCACGAACGCGCGCGTGAACGCAAAATAGAACGAAGTCAGCGCGAGCGGAACGACGCTCAAGGAGAGCAGGATGTGACTGATGAGCAGCGCGAAGTACACGGGGCGGATCAGACCGACCCCGTGGAACTTCGTGTCACCGTGCACGTAGTGGTAGCTCAGGTAGCCGACCAGAAAGAGCGACGAGCAGGCGAAGGCCGTGACCATCAGCAAGCGATGCGCGGCGACTTTCTTACGTCGAATGGCCACGTAGCCGGCGACGAGGCAAACGGCGGAGAGCGCGTTGAAGCAGGCGTTGATCGCCGGCATGAAGCTCAAGTCCGGGCCGTCCCCGCTGCGCTCGCGAAGCAAGATGAAGGCGATGAACAGCACGGCGACGCTGGACAAGATGGCGTTGAACGTGAAGAACGTGCGGTCGGACCGCGGCGTCACCAGGGCTTCGCTGCTCATGCGCGCACGCTTAGCATCGGTCGCGCGGCGTCGCAGCCGAGATCTGCGGCGCCACGCCTGCGCGCGAATACTGGCGCTATTTTCGGGCAATTGCCACGGCAGCGGCCGCGGTGTGTCGTCCAAATCAGCGCAACGCTGACAAAGCCAGCCCGACGTTGGCGACGGTGACTGGAAACGCGGGCTTTAGCTCGGGAGCGAAGATCGCCACGCGCAGCTCTTCGAACGCCCAACGCAGCGCAAGCGCCGCAGCGCGGTCGCTCGCCGTCGCTTGCTTGCTCAGAAACGTGCTCCACAGCGGCGTGAGGGGCGCGAGCTTGTCCGCATCTTTCCGCGGGTCGTTGATGGCGCGGCTCAGGCGCGCCTGGGCCGCCCGCAGATAGCGCGGCATTTGCTCCAAGTGCGCGAGCTCGACCGTAACCAGCAAATCCCCCGGGAAGAGCAGCTCGAGCTGGGCGCGGATGTCTGCGCTGGCGGCGGTCGCGCTGGGCTGCCGCTTCGCGCCGTCGAGCGCGCGCTGCAGAGCTTGCAGCTCGCCGGAAGCGAGAGCAACGGCGCGTTCGACACGCTTGAACGCCGCCGGAACGCGCGGCAAGCCGAGCGCGAGCAGCGCGTCGAAATCCGCCTTGCTCCGCGGCAGTGCCGCTTCGGCTGCGCCAAAGGCCTCCTCGACGACGCGCGCCATGAACAGCTCTCGAAACGCCTCGACCTCCGCGCGCGACGCGGGCAGACCCGCGCGGAGCGCAAACGGCGGAGGGCTCTGTTTGGCGTAAGCAGACAGCGAATTGCGCGCCGCGAGCGCGAGCAGGCGTCGCACGCCCAAACGCGTCGCGACCTCGGCGGCTTGTGTGCCCTCGAGCAACGTGAGATCGACGCATTTGTGACGATCGACGAGCGCCGGATACGTGCGCAGCTCGGCGCCAGCCACCCGGCGCACCACGAAATCCGGGAGAGCCCCGAAGTCCCAACTCGTGATGCCCGAGCGCTGCCACTCCGGCGGCGGCGCGCTTCGCCTGAGCGCTTCTCGAGCGAGCTCCGCGTGCTGTCGAATCAAGAGCGCCACGTCACGACTCTGCGCCACCGTGCGTCCCTCAGCGACGAGGCGACACGTGAACCGCATGTAAGGCGGAACGGCGTCGAGTCGGAAGGCGTCCTCGGGCAGCGCGAGGCCTGAGATTTCGGACGCCGCGCGAGCGAGCGCGGGCAGCATCGGTCCCGAAAACGGCGTGAGCCTTCGGGCTACCGAAGCCGCAAGCTCCGGGATCGAACCGAGCTCGCGACGCAACGCGCGCGGCAGCTCACTCAATAGCGCCGTGATCTTCTGTTCGTGCCAGCCCGGGATCGTCCAATCGAGCTCGCTTGGGTCGAGCTGCAACAACAACGGTAAGGGGAGCGCTAGCGTGACGCCGTCGTCCTCGGCGGACGGATCGAACCGGTACGTGGCAGGAACCTCCACGCCGTGCAGAGTGAGCGAGTCAGGGTAGTGCTCGGGGTGCAGGCGGTCGTCGAGCGAGAGCACGTCGTCCAACGTCAGGCACAAGATCTCGGGATCTTTTGCCTCCGCGGTTTGACGCCAGGCCTCGAAGGTCTTGCCGCTCGTCACGTGCTCCGGCACGCGTCGTTCGAAAAACGAGAGCAACGCTTCGTCATCGGCCAGCAGATCGCTCTGTCGCGCCTTGTCCCGCTGCCGGGCGACCTCCGCCAAGAGCGCGCGGTTCTTTTCCTGGAACGCGCCCTGCGTTCGATATTCACCGCGCACGAGCGCATGCTCCAAAAACATCAGCCGCGCGCGCGTCGGCGCGATCGCCGCGTAGTCCACGCTGCGCCCACGAAATACCGGCAAGCCGAAGAGCGTCGCGTTCTCCTTCACCGAGGCGCGCGCTGATTTTTCGGACCAATGCGGGTCGCTGTAGCTGCGTTTGAGCAAATGACGACCGACGTCATCGAGCCATTCCGGGTCGAGCTTGGCTGCCGTGCGTGCGAAGAGCTGGCTGGTTTCCACCAGCTCGAATGCCATCACCCAGGCGGGTGGCTTCTTGGCCAGCGCGGAGGACGGATGAAGCGCAAAGCGCGTCTGTTTCGCGCCCAGGTACACGCGCTGCTCGGGGTTCCACTGACCGATCTTGGAAAGCAGACCAGTGAGCAGCGCGCGATGCAGCCGGGGCGTGAGCTCGCCCAACTTGAGCGTCGGAGCTCGCGCGCCACGTTTCTCGCGCTTGTCTGCGGTGTCAGACGGGTCATCGATGCGCAGCTCTCGTGCGACGTCCTCGAGTTGACGGTGCACCTCCAGCCACTCGCGAACGCGCAAGAAGGATAAGAAATTGTCGCGACACACGCGACGCAGCTCGCTCATGCCTTTCTGCTGCGCCTCGCGCAGGAACGCCCAGAGCTTCAAGAGCCCCAGAAAGTCCGAGCTCTCGTCGCGAAACCGCCGCTGCAATTCGTCTGCTTTTTGCTCTGCGCCGCGCGGGCGTTCGCGCGGGTCCTGAATGTTCAGCGCAGCCGCCAGCACCAGGACCTCGGCCAAGCATTGCTGCTCGGCGCCTGCCAAGATCATCCGACCCACCCGCGGATCCACCGGAAAGCGCGCCAAGCGCGCGCCGAGCGGCGTGAGCGCGCGCTCCTCGTTCAAGGCGCCCAGCTCCTGCAACACGCGGTAGCCTTCTGCAATGGCGCGGCCTTGCGGCGGGTCGAGGAACGGGAAATCTTCTACGTCACCGAGGTCGAGCGATTTCATGCGCAAAATGACGCCGGAGAGCCCAGTGCGCTTCAGCTCTGGGTCGGTGAACGCGGGCCGCGCGGCAAAGCTCTCCTCGTCATAGAGCCGCACGCAGATACCGTCGCGCACACGACCACAGCGCCCTTTGCGCTGGTCTGCGCTAGCCTGCGAGATTGCCTCGATGTGCAGGCTCGTCGTGCCGGTCCGCGACTCGTAGCGCGAGAGCCGAGCTACACCCGTATCGATGACGTACACGATGCCCGGGATGGTGAGTGACGTCTCGGCCACGTTGGTGGCGAGGATCACTCGCCGTCCTGAAATGCTCGCAAAGACTTGGCGCTGTTCGCCAGCCGATAGCCGCGAATACAGCGGCTGCACCACGGTGTGCCGCAAATCCAGAATTTTCAGCTCGCGCTCGGTTTCGCGAATCTCGCGCTCACCGGGCAAAAAAACCAAGATATCGCCACGCGGGTCGAGCGACGTGACGCTCCGCACCGCGTTCGCGACCGCTTCGGGGATGTCGAGCTCCGACGCGGGCGGTTCGTACAAAACCTCGACCGGAAAGGTGCGACCCTCGACTTGAATGACCGGAGCGCCGCCGAAGAATTCAGAAAAACGCTCGGTCTCGATCGTCGCCGAGCTGATCAGTAACTTCAGGTCCGGCCGCTCGGGTAAGATGCGTTTGAGCCAGCCGAGCAGAAAGTCGATTGTCAAACTGCGTTCGTGCGCTTCGTCGATGATCAACGTGTCGTAGCGGCGCAGCAAACGATCGCCCTGAATTTCAGCCAGTAAGATGCCGTCCGTCATGAACTTGACGTACGTGCGCGCGCTCGTGCGTTCTTCGAAGCGGATTTGGTAACCGACCTCGTTGCCGAGCTCGCACTCGAGCTCGCTGGCGACGCGGGTCGCGACACTCGTAGCAGCGATGCGCCGCGGTTGTGTGACGCCTATCAGTCCCTCGGTGCCGCGCCCCATCTCGAGTAGAATTTTCGGCAGCTGCGTAGTTTTTCCCGAGCCCGTCGCGCCCGCGACGATCACGACTTGATGGTCGGCCACGGCGCGCGCGATGTCGGCCACGCGCGCCGAAATCGGGAGCTCCGTCGGAAAGCGAATGCGCGCCCGCCCTGAATCGCGATCGCGCATGGCGGTCGGCGGAGAGGGTGAGCCAGGCATAGCGCACGCTGCTCTAGCATCACGGCCAGGAGCCTCGAATCGACGCACATTTTCGGCCTATTTCTCGCGCAAAAGCAGGCCGGAGACCTCTCTAGTTCGGGCATCTCGCTGCCCCTGCGAAGACCGGCGCGCTCGAGTGCATCGTCGGAATCCGCTCACCGAGGACGCGATCCCGAAGCGGGCGTAGCGCCTCACTCGCTCGATCTCGCGCGCGATTTGCCACACGCTGCATGCCATTGGTACGACATCGACCCTGTGCGTCCCACCCGATAGGGTTACCGAGCGCGAGGTTG
>DATHOI010000547.1:0-7059 GCA_035485095.1 Polyangiaceae bacterium
TGCGGGGGGCGTGTTGGGCGGGGTCTGGCTCATGGTTCATGAACGTGCCGAGGCGCCGCTCACTCGCCACGCGACCGCGACGGACAACGCGCCACAAACGGAGCGCGCGGAACAATCGGCGACCGCGCCAGCACCGGTGGCACTGGTCGCCAGTAGCGCCTCGCTCGCCTCCGCACAGCCGTCGCAGCCCACGCCCACGCCCTCACCACCGCTTGCGACGACGAGGGTCGACGCTCGCGCGGCTCCCCGGTTCGCTGCTGCGCCGGCCTCTCGTCGACAACAGCTGCTCTCGCTGGCGACAGAGCGAGAGCGCGCTGCGCCGCTGCCGTTTCAAGCGCCGCTCGTTGCCCAAGCGCGACTCGTTGCGACGGCTGCGCCAGTGGTCGCCGTGCCGCCGGCGCCAGCTCCGCCCAACGCGCCCGTCGAAAATCCGCTCGGCGCGCGAAAGTAGCCGCATTTTCAGGGCCGACCGCGTGTGGTCGGCCCTGGCTTCGAGGGCTACCGCTCAGGGAGCGCCGGGGGGAGCGCCCATGCCTGGCGGAGCGCCCATGCCTGGCGGACCGCCCATGTAGTGCTTGGCGTTCGGATGATCCGCGTCGCTGCTGCCCGGCTTCTTGTCGTCGGACTTCTGGAACTTCTTCTCTTCTGCGGTCGCCCACTCGGCGGCCCAGGAGCTGATGCTCCAGATCTCGTCGCTGCCCGTGGCCTTCACCCAGCGGCTCGTGCCCTCAGCCGTGGCGCCGACTTTGATCTCGCGCTTGGCGCCGTCCTTGAGCGTGAAGACGACCGTCGACACGGGCTTCTGCAAGCCCACGTCAGCTTCGGTCTTGCTCTTGTCGGCGAAGTTGTCCGCGTTGAGCGATTTGTACGCGCGCAGCATGTCCTTCAACTTGGATTCGTCGAAGTTCTTGATCGGTTCGGCGCTGTCTTTGCCCTTCTTGAGCTTGCTCGTCCACTTGTCGCCTTCGAGCGCAAAAACGTAGCTGCCGGTCTCGTTGTCGATCGTCACGTTCGACACCTGGGTGTCCTCGAACTTGAAGATCGTCAGATCGCGCCAGCCCTTCACGTCGCGCGCGTACAGGAAGCTGGAATAGCCCTTGACCGCATACACGCCGTCTTTGCCGGCGATGCGCGTCATCTGACCGCGGCCGCCGCTGTCACCGAAGTAAACGTCGAGCGCGACGCCGTTGCCCTTCGAGAACACCGCGTGCAGCGCCTTGTCGTCCGACAAGCCAAACTTCGCGTACGAGGCCGTGGAGGAATCGATCAGCTCGCTCACCTTGAGCGTCTTCAGGTTATCCAGTAGAGACTTCACGTTCGGCTGGTTCGCCGTGGCCTCGACGGGTTTGGTCAGCTTCCAGTCGTCGCCCGTTTTGGTGAGCTCGACGGCGACCGGCGCGCCCGCGTCGCCCGTGGCGGCCTTGGTGATCTCGATCTTGTCGATCTTCTTCAGATCGTCGTCAGTGAGATCGATCTTGGGGAGCTGCGCGGCCTGTCCAGACAAGGTGTACGACTGCGCCTCCGCCTTGTCCTTCTTGTTTTGCAAGAACAGCGCGCCGCCGAGCACGGCGAGCACGCCGAGCGAGATGTACAGTTTGTTTTCGGTGCTGAGTGCCATGACTCTTCTCGTTTCGTGACGAAATGGGATCGGAAGGGGCGTTTTGCGGAGCGGCGCGCGTGAGCGCCGCTCCGACTCGGGGACGCGCGGATTCAGATCTTCAACAGATCACGCTGGCTTTGGCGCTGGCGCCAACGGAGCAATCCGAACGCTGCGAACAGGACGGGCATGCCGAAGGTGAGGAACCACTGCACGTTGGTCTGCACGGTTTTGCGCGCCGTTCGGTACTCTTCGTCCTTGCGCTTGGCCTCGGCCTCGTCGTCGCCTTCCTTGAACTTCGGCTTCGAGACGCTCGAGTAGGTGAGGTTCGGGTCGCCGATCAGCTTGGCGCTGGCCGCGACGAGATCCGAATCACCCGCCATCCAGTCCAGCGTGTTCTTGAGCGAGAGAATCGTGCTGGTCAGGTACTTCGTGTACGGCTGCGCAAACATCAGGAGCTGCGGGTCACCGCCCACGGCACCGAACATTTGGAACTGTCCGCCGAGCTCCGGCCCGTTCCCCGCGTACGCGAAGGGATTGGTCAAGAACTCGCTGGACGAGATCACCAGCACGCGCGACTCGCTCGGCGCGCGGTCCGCGGGAGTCACATCGCCAGGCTTGCCGGCGAATGCGCTCTTCAGCTTGCCGATCGCGGTGGCCGCGATGATGCGCTGCTCTTGCGGAGGCTTCGGATCCCAGTGCTCGCGCAGCGTCATGTCGATCGAGTCCGATTTCTCGACGCTGGTCTGAGGCGTGGTGCGCGCGACCGCCGCGATCTTCACGTCCGCCGGTTGCTTCGTCTTGTCGAGCGTCAGGCTCGAGGCGAACGGGAAGATGGCTTCGTCCATGCGGAAGAAGCCTGCGAAGGACGTGTCCAGCAGCTTGTCGCTGTCGGTGTCCATGCGCGGGTCATTGACGACGTGAGCGATCGCCGGATGACGAATCCAAGTCACGCCGCCTTGCGTCGGCACGCCGATGCGGAATTGCGCGCCGTAGTCGAACACGGCGTCCTTGTTCATCGTGATGCCGTAGCCCGGCAGCAACTTGTCGAGCCCATGCAGGTTCAACGTCGCGTTCATTTTCGCGTCGTTGGCCTTCATCGTCACGGCCGAGGCGTATACGACTAGGGCTTTGCCGCCGAGCATCAGGAACTCATCGATGCGGCGCAGCTCCTTCTCGTCGTAGTCCTTCTGGGGCTCGGTGATGATCAGACCGACCAAGTCCTTGTCGATCGCGTTCTCGCCGCCCTTCAAGTCGAGCTCTTCCAGCTTGTAGAACGGGAAGGCTTGCTCGAGGATGCCTTGCATGCTCGGCGATTGACCGCCCTTGCCCTGCTTGGCGATCAAGTTCGCGTCGGTGAGCTTGAGCTCGTCCTTACCGGTGATGACGCCGATGCGGTGCTTGATGTTCTCCGATTTGTCGCGGATCTCACGGATCTTGTTGGTGATCCAGAACTCGAGTCCGTCGGCCTGCATGAGCTGCGGAATGACGGCCTTTTCGCTGCCGTACTTGAGCACGAGGCCCATGTAGCCTTGGGTGATCGAGGCTTGGTCGTCGCCCGTTTGATTGGCCTCACCGAAAGGCGTCTCTTGTAGCCCTGCTTCTTTGGCTTGGGCGCGTAGCTCGTCGGTGTTCGGCTCGATGATCGTGAACTTGAACTTACCGCCGCCCGCTCGCTCGTACTCTTTGAGCAGATCGGTCAGGTCGCGCACGAATGCGTCCAGCTGAGGCAAGCCGGTCTTCACGTACGCGTCGACCTGCACCGGACTGTTCAAGCTGCGAATCAAACGCCCGCTGCCCGTGGACAGCGTGAAGCGTTCGTTCTTCGTGGCGTCCCAACGATGGTAGGCCTTCGCGCCCAGAACGTTGGCCACGATCGCGATGGCCGCGATGACCACGATGTATAGGCCGGTCTGCGCGGCCGCTTTACGACGATGTTCTTGCGTCGCCATGACTCATGCCCACTTTCGGCGCTCGAGCGCCCGAAAAGCCACCATCAGCGAAAGCGCGGTGACGGAGAGGAAAAAGACCACGTCGCGCGAGTCGACGAGGCCGCGCCAGAAGTTGCTCAGGCGCGATTGAAAGCTCACGTAGTTGAGTAGGACTCCGAGCATGCCGTCGGCTTTGCTGGCGAGATCGCCAAACAGCCAGAGCGCGCCCAGCACGAAGAAGGTAATGAAAAACGCGACCGCTTGGCTCTCGGTGAGGGCACTGATCAGCAAGCCGACTGCCACGCTTGCCGCGCTGAACAGCACCAGCCCGAGGTAGCCGCTGGCCACGGGACCCGCGTCGAGCGGGCCGAGGTTCCACGGCCATTTGAACATCACGATCGGGTAGGCGAGCGTGGAGACCACGAGCACCAGAACGAGCCCGAGCGCGCCCAAGTATTTACCGAGCACCACGTCGCTGTCTTTGACGGGTAGCGTGATCAGCATTTCGAGAGTGCCCGAGCGGCGCTCTTCCGCGAGCAAGCGCATGGTCACCACGGGCACGACCAGAAACGACAGGCCCATCGGTGTGTACTCGAACAAGCGAGAGACCGATGCGCGGTCGAGCTGCCAGAAGCCGCCGTTGAACAAGAAGAACAGCAGCCCGAGCGCAAGGAAGCTCAGACAGATCACGATGTAAGCGAGCGGAGAGTCGAAGTAGGACCGAAATTCGCGCTTGGCGATGGTTATCATCGGGGACATGGCTCAGTTCTTTCCCTTGGACTTCGGGTCCTCTTCTGCTTCGTCCTCATCCTCGTCGTCCTCTTCTTCGCCCTCGGCGTCGTCGTCGGACGCGGGCGAGTTGGCCTCCGCCTCATCCTCGTCGTCCTCGTCTTCGTCTTTCGCGGTCCAGCCCGCGCCGCGATCGAGCTTCTCGTCGCCGCGCGTCAAGTCGCGGAACACGACGTCCAAGCTCTGCGCGTCGCGCCGCAGCTCGAGCAGGGTCCAGCCCTTGGCCACCATCAAGCGGAAGATCTCCGCGCGCAGGTCGGAGTCCTGCGCACCCGCGAGCTCGAATTTGTGCGCGGTCTCGTCGGTCGGCAGCTCGCGCACGCTCTTGATGCCGTTCAGACGCTCCAGCGCTTCTTGAGCTTGAGCGACGCTCGGCGGCTTGTTCGACGCTTCCGCGCGCTTCTCGTCGATCGCGACCACGTAGCGCACGCGCCCCGTCGTGCCGCGGATTTGGTCGAGCGGACCGTCCGCAACCACGCGCCCCTTGCTCACGATGATGGCGCGAGCACAGGCTTCTTCCACTTCCGCGAGGTTGTGGGTGCTCAGCAAAATCGTGCGGTCTTTCCCGATTTCCTTGATGTAGCGGAGCACCTCCGCCTTCTCGTTCGGGTCGAGATCGCTCGTCGGCTCATCCAGAATGAGAATCGGCGGGTCGTGAATCAGCGCTTGCCCGAGACCAACACGCTGACGATAGCCATGTGACAAGGTCGAGATGTCCTTGCCCAGGGACTGGGCCAAGCCACACACCTCGACCACCTTCTTCAGGCGCTTCTTGAACGTGCTCTCGTCGAGTCCGCGAATCTCAGCCGCGAACTTCAGGTACTCCCACACGGTCATGTCCGTGTAGAGCGGGGCGCGCTGCGGCAGGTAGCCGATGGAGCGCCGCACCTCGAGCGGGTCGTCGAACACGTCGAACGAGTTCACCCGCGCCGAACCATTGGTCGGCGAGATGAAGCACGTCAAAATGCGCATCGTCGTCGATTTGCCCGCTCCGTTCGGGCCCAAGAAACCAACGACTTCGCCGCGCTTGACCTCGAAATTCACCTTGTCCAGGGCGCGCACGACCCCAAATCGCTTAGTCAGCCCATTCGCCTGGATCATGACGTCGGTAGCCATCCGACCTCCGTTCAAAAACCCCCGAATATCGGGGAAAAATGCGGTAAAAATGCCTCGACCAGGAATGTTTCCGGCCGAAGGCCGCGGCATCCTAGCGGGGGCATGATCGCTGTCAACTCGTGTTCCTGTGTGCCGGTACTCCGGCACGGCGAAGAACAGGGGTGAGCCAGAGTTATTCCCGCCGGCAAGGAATGCATCGCGCATCGCTGGTGAGGCGGCTGGCCGGTCAGTGTCGAGGGCGCGCGCAGCAGCGGCGTTCGCTGGCCCGAGCTGTCCGGGCGCGTTATCGCGGTTCGTCGGCGTCGCCGCTCGTCAGCGTTCGTGCGTGGCTCGCGCCGGCATCCTCTACTTCACTCGGCACGTGACGCCGAAGGTTGCGCCGGAATGGGACGGCGCGGGTGACCATCAACCTGGTTTCGAGCCGCGTACGGCGCCTGTGACGCGCTCCAGATTCGACAACCTGCGCATCGCTTCTTCGTGCAGCTCGTCGAGCTTCTCGTGCAGATGTCCGATCTCGAGCTCGGCCTTCAAGTTGACCTGATACTCGATGTCGTTGCGCACTCGGTCGCGAGCGACTTGCCGGTTTTGACTGAGCAAGACGAAGACGGACAGAATGATGGCTTCGAGTGACACGACCATGGTCAAGAGGCCAAATGGAAACGGGTCGAAATTGCCGAAGCGGGTGTGCGCGAGCGGGCCGACGTTGAGTACGATCCAGATGAAGAACAACACCAGGTGAATGAACAGGAATTCGAGGCTGCCGCTGAACTCGGAGATCCAATCGGCGATTTTCATCACCACCGTGCGGTTGTCTTCGGTCTCCTCGTTGATGTCGCGAGACACGCTGTGTCTGAGCAACTTGGCCGTCTCACGCAGGCGGCGCCCGCTGGCGGCCAGCAGGCTGAGCGCGGCTGCGGGGCACAAACGCAGGAACTCGTCGAGGTCGCCGCGATCGACGACCACGGCGTCGAGGTCTTCGATCACCACTGCGGACGCGGTGCGCGGTCCGCCGTCGAGCAAGGAAATCTCGCCGAAGAAATCACCGGCGCGCGCGGTCTCGAGCACGATGCGCTCGCCGGTGTCGTTCTTGAAGTAGATCTCCACGACACCGGAGCGCACGATGTACAGCGAATCCCCGGGGTCGCCGTAGCCCCACATCGCGGTCCCGGCTTTTGCTTCGCTGGTTTCGACGCGCGCGGCGAGCAGGGCGCGTTGCTCGGCGTCGAGCAATTCGAAGAAGGGCACTTCAGCCAAGAGATCGGGGTCGACGCTCACGGGGACCTCGCGCGCACCGGCGCAGTTTGAGACGCCCGACGACTACACCAGCTCGCTCAGCCCTGCACGCCCATTTTTCCTCGGGATTTTGCGGCCTCTGTCGGCAAGCTCCGATAAATGGCAGACTGCGCGCGCCTACGGCTTGCGGGCGGGGGCAAATCTCGAAATGTCGACTGAGGTTCAGGAAGGCCAAATCTTGGCTGGGAAGTTCCGGATCGAGCGCGTGCTCGGTCAGGGCGGCATGGGTGTCGTCGTTGCCGCGACGCACATTCAGCTCGACGAGCGCGTCGCACTGAAATTTCTGTTACCCGCGGCACTAAGCAATCCGGAAGCCGTGGCTCGCTTTGCGCG
>DATHOI010000548.1:0-2354 GCA_035485095.1 Polyangiaceae bacterium
TAGCGCCGCTCCGAGCGCGTTAGCGCCGACTCCGCCGGTCTCCGCGGCCTTGGCGTCCGGGTCGCCCGCCGCGGCGGTCTCCGCCGCGCCATCGGCCTCCGCCTCGGCGCTGGACTCTGCCGAGGTCGAGCCTGAACCACCTCCTCCTCCGACCGCGACCGCGACCCCGACCATCGAAGCGGTGCTCAGTGCTTCGGCCGCGCCGGCTCCGACTCCGAGCGGCTCCATCGCGCCCGCGCCGAGCTCGTCTGCGGTCGTCTCCGCGGTCGCGCGCCTGGGCGACGCGCCGGTGTTCACGCTGGTCGCGGCGCGCGGCAACAAGCCTCCCGAGGTGCGAGCTCGCGAGGCGAGCGACGCGCTACAACGCGCCTTCACCACGGACAAAGCGGGCGTCGTCAGCGTGCGGCGCGAGGGCGACGTCGCCGTCGTGCTGGTTGGGCAAACGCCGATCATCCAACTGACCGAAGCGGACTCGGACGCGGCAGGTGAGGCCACGCTCGACGTCTACGCGGCTGGCGTCGCCGCCAAAGTGCGCGAGGCGATCGACGCAGAAGGCCGTCGAGCCGCCATCGCCAAGAACGTCTTCAACGTGTCGCTCTTGGTATTCTTCGGGCTGATCGCCTTCTATTTGATTCGAAAGGTGGGTCAATTCGAGGAGACGGCACACAAGTTCCTGGACAATCGCCCGGATCGCGAGCTGTCGATCAAGGTGCAAAAGATCGAGGTCGTGCGCCCGGCCACCCTGCGCAGCAGCGCCGTGATGGCGATCAGCCTGGGCAAATGGCTCGGGCAAGTCGGCATTGCTTACGCCTGGCTCGTCGTCGCATTGTCGCTCTTCGAGGCGACGCGCAACTACACGCAGCGCCTGACCGGCTTCGTGCTCGGTCCGGTCTCGCAGCTCATGGAGCGCCTGGCCGGCGCGCTGCCGCTGTTGGTCGTGGCGGGCATCGCGGCGCTCGCGGTGTTCGTGCTCGTGCGTTTCGTGGGCTTGTTCTTCGCGAGCGTGTCGCGCGGTGAAACGCCGCTGCCTTGGCTGCCCGCTGATTTGGCCGCGCCCACCAGCGTACTCTTGCGCTCCGGCATCGTCGTGGCTGCCTTGGTCTTCGCCGCGCCCGTGGTGACGGGGGACGCGAACGGCGCGCTCGGCCGCGCGGGCGCCATCGTGTTGGTCGCGCTCGGGCTTGCCAGCACGCCGCTGTTGGCCTCTGGTCTGGTGGGCGTGACCGTGCTGTTCGGGCGCCGCCTGCGGCTCGGGGAGTTCGCGGAAGTGAGCGGGATCGTCGCGCGCATCGCGTCGATCAATCTGCTGGAGGTGCGCTTGATCGACGTGCACCGCAGCGAGCTGCGCGTGCCCCACTTGCTGTCCTTGTTTCGCCCGCTGCGCGTGCTCGGCATGCGCCCGCGGCTCAGTGTAGACGTACCAGTTGCAGCCTCCGCGCCGCACGACCAAGTGCGCGAGATTTTGCGAGAAGCCGGCGCCAAATGCGGCCACGATCCGAAGCTCGATTTGCTCTCGTTCGACTTGGACGGCGCGGTCTATCGGCTGAGCGCCCTGTGTGATTCGCTCGACGGCAAGCGTGAGCTGGCGGAGGCCGCGCTCAATGACCTGTCTACTGCGGGTATCGCGCTCGGACGCTTGGCCCGCTCGGTGCGCGAGTGAACGCGATCGCGTTTTTGCTCGGTTTGCTCGTGCTGGCCTACGTGGGCAGCATCTTGGTTGGCGGGCGCGCCATTCGTGGCTTTGGGCTGGCCTCCGGCGCAGAGTATTTGGTGCTCGGCTTCGTGCTCGGCCCCCAGGTCTTGTCGGTCGTCGGGCGCTCGTTGCTCGACACGTTCCAGCCCGTCGTGCTCGTCGGCGTGAGTTGGCTCGGGCTAGTGCTGGGCGTGAGCTATTTGCGAGTCGGGGTGCGCCGCGTTCCGTGGCCTCACGTCGCGCTTGGCGTCGCGTTGTCGGCGGTGGTCAGCGCTTGCGTGTCGGCGACGGTGCTGTTCGGCGCCGAGCGCCTCACGAAGTTGCCGCGGCTCGAGCTGATCGCGTTTGCAGCGGTCGCCGGTTTGGTGTGCTCGGAAACCACACGCCACAGCGTGCGGTGGATCGCCGAGCGCCATGGCGCGAAGGGCCCACTCGCCGATCTCGCCGCCGACACCGCTCGCGCCAGCGCCCTCTTTTCCTGCCTTGCGCTGTCGTTCGTCAACGCATGGCTGCCGGGCGCGGCGCTGCCCACATTCTCCGTTGTCGGTCGGGTCGGGGTGTCACTCGCGCTGGGGGTGGTGCTGGGCTTTACCGCGACGTTGCTGCTCGGTCGGGAATTTCGCAGGGATGAAAGCTGGGGCATCTTGCTCGGCACCTCCTT
>DATHOI010000549.1:0-5748 GCA_035485095.1 Polyangiaceae bacterium
CTGCAACTTTTGGCGCACTGCCGAGAACTTCGCGGTCATCCCCGGACAGAGCATCGATGGCGGCACCGAC
Organism: Polyangiaceae bacterium; assembly: GCA_035485095.1. Taxonomy (GTDB): domain Bacteria; phylum Myxococcota_A; class Polyangia; order Polyangiales; family Polyangiaceae; genus PMG-095. The sequence goes on from DATHOI010000549.1 coordinate 71, forward strand.
GTCTGGGCCGTCTCACAGGGCACGGCGATTCGCCGCGCGCACGTCATGGGCTCGATTCAATTGCACGACAACGGCTATGCGAGTGGCGGCTTCGTCGTCGACACCAAGATCGACGACACGATCGACTCCGGGCCGCAGCAGCAGTTCCTCACGCGCAACGCCGATCTCCACAATTGGCAAGGTGGAGGCTGGAACATGGTTTTCGTCGGCGACACCGAAGCGCCCAAGGCAAGCTGGCCAAACCCGCCGCGGACGGTTATCAGCGCCACGCCGACCTTGCGCGAGAAGCCCTTTTTATACCTCGATGCGAACGGCAACTACTTGGTCATGGTGCCGAAGTTGAACGCGAACACGAGCGGACCGAGCTGGACGACCGGCATGCCGCCGGGTAGCCCCGTGTCGATCGACAATTTCTACATCGGCAAGCCCACCGACACCGCCACCACGCTCAACGCAGCGCTCGCGCAAGGCAAGCACCTCTTGCTCACCCCTGGGGATTACAAGCTCGACAGTCCGATTCAGATCACGAAACCCGGCACTATCGTGCTCGGCCTGGGGTTCCCCGTGTTGACTCCGACTCAGGGCAACACCCTGCTGTCAATCGCCGACGTGGACGGAGTTTCGGTGGGCGGCATCTTGATCGAAGCCGCCAAGACCAGCTCGCCGACGTTGCTGCAAGCCGGAGACATGGGCAGCACGGCTGACCACTCTCAGAACCCTACGGTGCTGTTCGACGTGCATTGCCGGATCGGCGGCGATATCGACGGCACGGCGCAGGTTTGCTTCACCATCAACAGCAACGACGTGATCATCGACAACACTTGGCTGTGGCGCGCCGATCACGGCGCGGGCGCCGGCTGGAATTCGAACAAGGCTGACACTGGCCTGGTGGTGAACGGCAGCGGGGTCACCATCTACGGGCTGTTTGCAGAGCACTTTCAGAATTTCCAAACTCTGTGGAACGGCAATGGCGGCTCCGTTTACTTCTACCAATCGGAAATGCCTTACGATCCACCGAACCAAAGCGCCTGGATGGAAGCGCCCGGCAAGAACGGCTTCCCGTCCTACAAAGTGGCCGACACGGTGACCACTCACCAAGGTCAGGGCATCGGCATTTACAGCTTCTTCGACAACGACGTACACGCCGCCAATTCGATCGAGACGCCCACGGCCGCGGGCATCGTCATGCATCACATGATGACCTTTGGCTCGGGCACCGGCGGCATCGACAACATCATCAACGGCACGGGCGGGCCAGCGCAGGCCTACTCGGCCAACTGATTTCGAGCGTGCGGGCGCGGGGGGATCGTGTTACGTGCGCGGCCATGACGACCCAGGCGGCCGTGGCCGACACCTCCACCAAAACCGTCACCTTTGGTGGCAAGACCTACAACATCCAGGCCTTGGGTGACGACAGCTACACCGTGCTCCTGGCAGGCGTCCCAGTTGGCCGCATCGTGTACTCCTTCGGGACCGCCAACGGTGTGCCCGAAGGCAACGCCATGAGCGAGGACGACCTGTACGCGATCGGTGAAGCCTGGTTCGCCGCGATCGACGGCTGAGCCGAACGGCTGCTTGCTGGGTGGCCCTGCACCAACGGAAACTCGCATCAGCGAGCGTCGCCCGCCAAGTTCATGGGTCTGGCACTCGTTCAGAAGTGCAGCGCCAGAGCGGCACCTTGCGGCCGCGCCTCTGCGCCCATGGCGGCGAGCGACTCGCGCATTTGGCCGAAAGAGGACAGCCGTAGCGGCTCGACGCTGAAGTGCGCTTCATCATGCTGAGCCGCGAGTACGCCGCCCACGATGCCCGACGCGATGAGCACGCCGATGCCGCCCACGAAGAGCGGCGCGTTCAGGGTTTCATGCCGATCACAAAAGCCGTCCGGATCGGGGTTGCACGGGCCTTCACTGGCCGACTCGGCGATCATCACGATACCGCCGACGAGCCCCGCAATGCCGATCACCCAACCCGCAACGCGCAGACCGCTGCGATCGACGTATGAGGCGCGCACCAGCGAGGGACCATTGAGGACGACCGGCCCGTACGCGGGCACGACGCGCCCCCCGTTCTTGGACAACGCCAAGTGGTATGCGCCCGGCGCGAGCTGCGTCGAGCACGCTTGATCGCAGAGCGGCGCATAAGTCGGTGCCCAACCGTAGTGGTAGCCCCAGCCGCCACCCCACCAACCGCGATGATAGTGGAAGCGCTCGACCGGCATCGCGCCGTCGGCAGCGAGCAATTGTAGATCGGGCTCGTCCGGCTCGAAGCGAATGCCCGCGCCACCTGGAGCGCGCATGCGCCCGCGCGGCGGAGCTGGCGGACCATTGGGTGGGCCATAGCCCGGCTGAGCAGAGTAACCAGAGCCCGGTGGAGGCGGCGGCGGCGTGTAGTTCGGCGGCTGTTGCTCAGCGCCGGGCGGCGGAGGCGGTGGCTCCGACTGTGCCAAAGCGCCCTGTATAGTTGATAAAGGAACGAGTGTGGCGAGTACAGCAGCGAGAATGCTTTGCGGTCGCATCGTGAATAAGCCTCCGTGGAGCGTTATACGATCCATGAACGCGTACCCTGCGCTCACTAATTGTCAATCCACTCGAAGAACCAAAGTGCATCTGTCAGTGCCATGCCGCTTGCTGCACGCTCGTTAAAGTGGGGCAGTGGTGAGGCAAAAAAGGGCGCTGCGTTGCTCGCATCCGCGACACAGGGCTAACGTGCCACGTGATGAACGAGGTGCGCTGGGACCGTGGGCCAGACGGTCGACTCAAGGCTTGGGTTTGCGCGGAATGGGATCGCATCCGCCTGAGAAAGTGCGCAGACATCGTGCAGGATGCCTTCGGGGGTGAGGCGCGCGATCGCGTCGGCGGGCACGACTTGGTGTTTTGGGATTTCATGGTCGGCACGGTGCTCGTCACGGTGCATTTGGAACAGCACGTGGGCATCGCCGTGCTGGCCAATGATGCATCACCAGCGAGCGAAGCCCTGGTGCGTCAGATCGTCGAGCACCTAGTCCTGCACGCCGGACTCGACGCGGTCCACTGAGCGACTCAAGGCTCGAGCAGACCGAGCGCTTCTTGTCGTTTCCATTCGGCGAGTACGATGCCGGAGGCGACGGCAACATTGAGGCTCTCCGTAATGCCAGTCTGCGGAATCGTAACTCGGGCTTGGCATTGCTCCAAAATGCTGGGGTCGAGCCCGCGCCCCTCGGAACCGATCAACAGTAAGTCCGAATGCCGAAAGCGAAACTCGTGCAACGAGGTCGCGTTCTGCTGCGGCACCGTCGCCACGCGGCGACCCTCGTAACCTCGCAGAAATGCCGCAATATCGCCGTCTACGCGCTGCCAGGCGATCTTCTGAAAAGCCCCCGCGGACACGGTGCGCAAACGCTGCGCGTAGGATTTCCCGTAGCGCTCACGCACGATGCGGTGCGGGTCGTACACGTAGCAGCGCGAAAATCCGAACACCTCGAGCGTGCGCGAGAGCACGCACAGATTTTCGAACTGCTCCGGAGCGTAAAGGAATACGTCCATCGGACTTCATTCACCACGCGGCGCCGAGCACGAGTCCGGGCTGGACGACCCAAGGCGTGTAGATCGGAGCATGGTTGTTGGAAGAACTAGAGCCACCCGCAGCCGAATCATCCAGAATATCGTAGTGCGTGTGCTCGAGCTGAACGACGACCTCGGGCCCGCCTCGAAAGCTGAAGGGCCCCGCCGTCCAGCGTGCGAAGGGGCTGAGGTAGACCAGAGGTCGCACGTCCGTGCCACCCGGCGCAAGCTGTAGCGCGGCGCTCGTTTCCGGGCTCACGCGGTAGCGCACAACGTCGAGCCCCGTGCCAAGCTCCACCCCAACCCAGGATTTCCCAGCCAATTTGCGCTCGCCGAGCACGCCGAGGCATAGCCCCTCGCCGCTGAACGCGAGGTCGAGGCCCGACCGTTGGACAGTGTCTGGGACCGCGACGTCGGCGTGAAGTTGCACTCCCATCAACATCGAGCTGCGCTGTGCGAGCACGCCAAACGTCACCCCGACACGCGGCAACCCGAGCTCCGCGCCAAAGCGTTCGCTCGCTTCGACGCCCAACCTCGCCGTGAAACGCGCTCGATCTGGGCTCGCTTGCGCGAACGGCGCGCCGACCGCTGGCGCAGCGCGCACCGACTTTTCTTTCGCGATCGAGGTCTGGCGCAAGCTCGCCTCCACCTCACTCCGCGAGCTCTCGACGTTGCCCGCCCACAGCGCCATCGCCGACAAGTACACGACTTGCGCGAGTTGCTCCATGCCGAGCTCGTCGAGCCCAGTATCTAGCGCGATGTCATTGACGAGGTAACGCGGCGCACTCCCGGCGCGTTCCTCGACGGCAAAGAACAGTCGCGCCGAGGCAGCGCTCCGAATCAGCACCCAAACACGCACACCCGGCGCGGCCGTCGGCGCGAAAACCGTGCTCGAATCCAGCCCCTTTTGGGTGCTCGAGTGAGCGTGACCGGCTGCGCCGTGAAACCAGCTGACGATGCGCGCCGCGAGCGCACCAGCATTCGGCGTTTCACCGACGACGGCGATCTCGACCTCTGGCGGCGCGTCCGGTGTCGGGCCCGAGCTCGCCCCAGCCACGGCTGCCACGTGAGCCTCGGGCTCCACTGCATGCGCCGTGACGCCCAACGTGAGACCGAGCGCGAGCGACGTCGCTGCCGCCACCGCAAAAACGCGCCCGAGCATCAATTGTTGAGCGCAGCCAGGCGCTTTTCCGCAGCCGCCGCATAAGCCGAGCGTGGATAGTTCTGCAGCAGCTCCTCGAGCACGGCCCGCTCCTCGCTCGGCCGACCGAGTTGCTGCAGCGCCTGCTCTTCACCCCACAGCGCTTCGGCCATCACCGCGCTCGAACCGATGTGACGATAGATCTTGAACTCCTGCAAGGCGAGAGCCGCGCTGCCCTGTTGCAGGTACAGCACACCCAGTGAAAGGTGCGCCGTGATGCCTTCATTCGAGTTGGGGAACGTCGCTTCGAGTTGCTTCGAGATCGCAATTGCCGACGCCGCGTCACCGCGAACTCGAGCCTGATTCGCATCCGCGAACAGCTCACTCGCACTCTTGAATTTGGCTGCGGAAGACGCCTCTGGTGAATCCGCGAAGCGCGCCGTGGCCGGTGTCGAATCGGCTGTTGGCGGGAGCGTTAGACTCGGCACGGCGAGCCCGCTCGAGCTGCCACTCGGCGCCGGGTTCGGCAGCGCGCCGCCAATGCGACGACCGTTGGCGGACACTGAGCTCGTTTGGGGGGCCTCGGTGAGCGCGGGCTCGGGCGGCACGGGCACGAGCCGCTGGTCGTGCGCCAGACTCGGCGCAGACCGCTGCGTCGCGTTCGGTGCGCCGAGCGCCTGCGTCGAGCTCTGTCGTTTGGCATTCGGATGCCACCTCGACAGCTCGATGGAAGCGATGGCGAGCCCCGCGATGAGCATACCCAGAGCCATCGATTGAGCGGCCTGTCGCACGCGCGGAGAAATGTTGAAACGCCGCCTGCCTCGCTGAACTCGACGCGCCATGCGCTCGATGCGCTCTTCATCACCGGCCAACACGGGCGCCTCGGCATCGAACTCGAGCCCCGCCTCATGCAGCACTCGCGCTTCTGCAAACGTAGATAGCGCCTCGCGCAGGCGCGCTTGCTCACTCACTGGCAGTGCTCCGCGACGCGCCAACAC
>DATHOI010000550.1:0-2571 GCA_035485095.1 Polyangiaceae bacterium
ACGGTAAAGGACCGAACCCTCGGACAGTCGATGAAAGCCGGGGGTGGCTTCGACCGGGCGAATGGTGCGGAGATCACGGCCACTTCTAGGCGAGGAACTCATGATGGCCGTGTAGCATGCTTCGAGCGGAACTTTAGCGGCGCACGCGCGTACAACTAGACTTGGACGGCGCCCCCTATTAGCCCAACGTTAGTTTACGGGGGCCTGTGAACATGAACGCCCGATTAGGGTGCTTAGTGAAGTTGGGCACGCGAGAAGCTTAGGTGACGTTAGTTTGAAGTCTCGAAGTTTTGAGGTCTGCGCGGACGCCTGTAGGTCGTCGGGCCGCCTCATGCTACGGTAGAACTCTTTTCCGAAGTCGAAGAGCAGGGTTTACATGCTGAGTACCGGCGAGATTGTCGACGGCAAGTACCGTATCATTCGTTTGATCGGCGAAGGCGGGATGGGCGCGGTCTACGAGGGTGAGAACACTCGGATTCATCGGCGCGTTGCGATCAAGGTTTTGCATGCGGGCGTCGCTGAGACTGCTGAGGCCGTCCAACGCTTCGAGCGCGAGGCGCAAGCAGCAGGCCGCATCGGTTCCGAGCACATCGTCGAAGTGCTGGACCTCGGCAACCTCGCCAGCGGCGACCGCTACATGGTCATGGAGTTCATGGATGGCGATAGCCTCAGCACGCGCATCCAGAACAAGGGGCGCATCGCGCCGGTCGACCTGTACCCCATCGCGCACCAATTGCTCGCTGCGTTACATGCCGCGCACACCGCCGGGATCATCCATCGCGATTTGAAGCCCGACAACGTGTACCTTCTGAAGGCTCGAGGCGGTGTCGCCGACTTCGTGAAGCTGCTGGATTTCGGGATTTCGAAGTTCAATCAGCTGAGCGGCGACAGCGGCTTCAGCATGACCCGAACCGGCGCTGTGATGGGTACGCCGTACTACATGGCCCCGGAGCAAGCCAAGGGCGCCAAGGACATGGACCATCGCGTGGACCTCTACGCGACGGGCGTCATTCTCTACGAATCAGTGACCGGTCAGGTGCCGTTCAACGCCGACACGTTCAACGAGCTGCTGTTCAAGATCGTGCTCGAGGAGCCACGTCCCATCGAGCAGCTCGTGCCGGAAATCGATCCCAATTTCGCAGCCATCATCAACAAGGCGATGGCGCGCGATCCGTCCACGCGCTTCCAATCCGCCAAAGACTTCCAGGAAGCCCTCGAAAGGTGGGCTAACGGCGCAGGCGCGGAGCTTGCTAACGGGTTCAAGCTTCCGGCGGCTAAGCCAAGCGCCGAAGGCACCGGACAATTCGCGCGTCAGCCAACCCAGGCCCAAATGCCAATGCTCGGCACGGGAACCCCGGGCAGCTGGTCGAACACGGGTGGCGTCGCAGCTCCCCTCGAAACGCCGCAAAAGAAGAGCAAGACCGGTCTATTCGCAGCGCTTGGCGCGGTCGCCGCTATCGCTGTCATCGGCGCGGTCGTGGGCATGCGCGCGGGCAAGGCGGACGCGACTGCTGCGGCCGCTGCGGTCGGGTCAGATCGCATCGCCGACGAAGAGAAAGCCAAAGCGGACGCGCTCGCCGCAGCCGCCAAAGCTCAGCAAGCAGAGGCCGACCTGAAGGCGGAAGAAGCGCACAAGGCGGCAGACGACGCGAAGGCGGCAGACGACGCCAAAGCTGCGGACGCGAACAAGGTAGTCGTCGCGCCGAGCGTCGCTGAGCTGCCCAAATCAAAGAGCGCGGTCGTGAGTCACGCCGCTGCCGCGAGACCGGCGCCTGCGATCACCAAAGACGTACCAAAGCCCGCACCGGCTGCAGCTCCGCCGCCACCTGCAACGACCGGTCGTAAGATCCGCACCAGCTTGTGAGCAACTGGTCCTCGGGGAATGGCTGCTGACGGCGCGACGCTGAAGGTATCGGAGATCTTCGAGAGCCTACAGGGCGAAGGGGCTTCCATCGGCGTGCCCGTCATCTTCGTGCGTCTCGCGCAGTGCAATCTGCACTGCACCTGGTGCGACACGAAATACACCTGGGACTTCGAGCACTACGACTACGACGCCGAAGTCAGAGAAGAGATCGTGGGTAATGTCGCTCGAATCGTCAACGAGTCGACAACGCGACGCTTGGTGTTGACGGGCGGCGAGCCACTCCTCCAGCAACGGGCGCTGGCTGGTTTTTTTTCCGAGCTCGCACCGGACATCGCGGTCGAAGTCGAAACCAACGGCACGCTTGCCCCCTCACAAGAAACGCTCGCGCGGGTCAACCAATGGAATGTGTCGCCAAAGTTGAGCAACGCCGGGGACCCCGAGCGACTACGGATTCGCCCGGACGTCTTGCTCGTGTTCCGCGATACGCGGCTGTCCTATCTGAAGCTCGTAGTGCAAAGCGATGCAGACTACGCGGAGGCGGACTCACTCGTAGCGCGCCTGAACTGGCCGCGCGACCGCGTGCTTTTGATGCCGCAAGCCAGCGATCGGGAAACACTACGCGCACGCTCGCTATCGGTAGCGGAGGCAGCTCGTGCTCGCGGTCTTCGTTTCTCGTCGCGGCTACATTTGGAGCTTTGGGGCGGTCG
>DATHOI010000551.1:0-4349 GCA_035485095.1 Polyangiaceae bacterium
AAGCCGAAGTAGCTCAGTTGGTTAGAGCACGCGCTTCATAAGCGCGCTGTCGGCGGTTCAAGTCCGCCCTTCGGCACTCAGTAAAACAGCTCGATTCGCCGTTTGAGTTGGCGACGAGATCTCGAGAAAAGGCATCGTCGATGCCGAAGCTAGAAAGGGTACCCGGCGGAAGCTGGCGGGCCTTCGCGGTGTTCGTGAGGTAGCGACGATGCGCGTTCGGATCAGTCGCGCCCGAGAGCGCCATGCTCACCTGGATGTCGACGTTCGCGTCAGCGACGCCCCGGGCTGTTGACGCAGCGTCGGGGTTTTCTCGTTGCTACTTCTTGCCGCGCGTCTTCTTGGTTCCCCGCGCTTCCGCGGAGTTGTACTTCGGCACCGGTTCACCGGGTTTCTTCTTCCCGAAATCCCTGGCGTAGGCCTCGTCGACCAGCCGCCGCACGATTTCGGACTCCTTCACGCCCGCATCGCTCGCCAGTGCCTGCAGCTTGGCACGCCACTCTGCCGTGCCGACCATGTTGAATCGGTAGCTGTACTTGCTGTTTTCGGTGATCGGCATTTGTTACCTCAAAGACGCGTAACCGGAAGATACGCGTCTGGTTTGAACGATCAATGCGTATTTTGTTCGGGACGCGTAACTGTGCGGATACGCGTCTCATTTACGCGTCGATTTCTGATCGAGCCGAATTTACGCGTCTGGAGCTGCAAACGCGTGGGATCGTTGACGATCAGAGCGTACTCGGCGAGTCTTGAGACATGGACGGCTTGATCGAGCGACTTGTGCTGCGCTTGCTGCGAGCCAGCGGAGAGCGCCTCGTCGGTTCCCTCATCATAGCTGCGGCCGTGGTGTCCATTGGCAAAGCCATCTGGCCCACGCGCGAGTTCTACTACTGGGTTGCGGGGGTTATTGTTTGCTGGCGTTTTCTCACCGGGATCAAGCTGCCTGACGCCTACACGTTGCAGACGTTGCCGGTTGAACCTACCGCCGAGGAGCTCGAGGAGATCGCGGCCGAGAAAAAGCGTAGGCGCATACTACGTCTCAGACAACTGAGCGACTCCGAACTGGACAAGCTGTAGGCGGGTAAACGTCGCTGTCAAAGAGCGCTTCTGGCGACTTCCGCTAGCAACAAAGCGGAGGTTCCGTCCTCTACGATGCCCCTGGTCATTTTTTCCAAGAAGGTCTCTTGGGGGGCAGCGTGCTTGCCCCCGCTGTCACCATGTGTTCAAACGCTCGTGCGGTGGGATGGAGGGAAGGGACCTGGAAGAATGGAAGACGAGAAACTCTCCGAGCCAGATGACAGTACGGACGAGGGCGGCGGAGGTGAGCCCGAGGGCGGCATTGGCGACCCAGTGGCTCAACCACCCTTAAAGCCTCCTCCGATAGAACCGGTGCCGCCTCCGCCACCCCCTCCGCCACCGCCCGAGCCATCGGGTGATTCGGTTCTGCCCTGGTATCAGGTCGCAGCTGGCAAGGCTTGGTACTGGGTAGTGAACAAACTTGGTGGCAGCACTGACCGGCGCCCTGGACCGCAGGGCGGCGCACCGCGGGGGTAACCCAAAAGTGTGACCACGTGAAGCGCTCGGGTCGCTGCACCAGTCTGAAGCGCATCGGCTTTCGCCTCTGTGATCGTTTCGACGAAATGACTATGTGCAGTCGTCGGGAGTCGGCGGAGCCTGCGCGGATCTACCCTGAGGAGGGATCATGCGCTGGTACGTGAGCCGCGAAGGTGAAGTAGTCGGACCGATTGAACCTGCGGAACTGATGGAGTGGGTCCGCACTCGTCCCGCGGAAGCCAGGGTCGGACTCTGCGTCAGGGACGATGCCGGCAGCGCGTGGTCGCCGATCGAACAGTCGCCTTTTGCTCAAGCGCTCCCTGTCGCTGCATCCGCGCCGGCCGCGCTGCCCGCTGGCGGCGACGCGCTCGGCTACGTGATTCTGTCGGCGCCGTTTTTCTCTGGCGTGTTGGTCTGGCTCTGGGTGGGCAACATGAACCTTCTGCAGGATCCTGAGGGAACGCTCTTCACGCTCGTGGCGGTCACGGTTCTCGGAACTGCGGTGCTCATGGCGGTCGAGGCGTCGCAGCTCGGCATGGGCACGGAGAACGACTCACGCGGAAAAAAGGGTACTGGACCGATCGCCTGGTTCCTTGCCGCCTGTGTCATGTGGCTGGTCGCGTTTCCCTGGTACCTAGATCAGCGACGATATTACGGGCGCAAGCCGCTCGCCATCGGAGGAATCTTAGTGATGCTTTTCTTCCTCGGCAGCTCGTTCGCCATCGGCGCGGCCATCGAAAACAAGAAGGCCGAAGTGCGCGCTCGCTTCAGCCAAGCCGAGGCGAGCTTCTCGAACTTCTCGGTTCCAACACCTGCCGCAGCACCCGCGGTCGACCACGGGGCCGAGCTCGCTCGATTCACTTCGGCTAAACGCAAACTGAAGGTTAACCCACCGAAGACAGAGGCGGATCTGGTCGAGGAGCTCGGTGAGCCAAGCAGCACGACCAACACGCCGGGCTCGAAGATGCTCATGTGGTACTACGAGACGAAGGACATTGGCCGGGACGTCATCGTCGCGAGTGTGAACGGCGGCGGCAAGGTCGCGCTCGTCCAATACTGAGGATCGATGTCGGCGAAGATCACGAACGGCAAGTCAGGCGAGTCGGAATCGTTCGCGCTGGAGATCGACTCGGTGAATGGCGACAAAGCCGTCCTGATGGGCCCGGATAGCGAGAGGCTTCGAGAGCTACTCGGCACGTGGGGCAACGGCAGCTATGGCAACGCCGAGTTCGACGTGGAGACCGCCACCATCACGCTACGACGCTGCACGGTCGAGAGCGACCTCACGGGCGGCCTTGTAGTCGACTTCATGGGGCGCGAGTAGGCCTCGCCAACTCGTCGGCTGCCGCACCGGCGAAGACACGGGCGCACTAGCGCCAGGTTTGAAGCGAAGACAACTTGACGCCTGTGCCCCCCGAATTCCACGGATTGCGCCATGCACAATGGCCTCGCTCGCTCAGTCTCGCCTCGCTCGCGCACGGTCGCATCGCGCAGAAACGCGAAAAAAGGGACAACTGAGGGGCGGCACGGAGTCTGCACATGAGCTCGCATGAACCGATTTACGATTGCTGCGACTATTCTTCTGGGCCCGCTGGTTTTGGTTTGCGTTGCATGCGGCGGCTCCGATACCCCGGCTAAGGATCCGTCCGCCGATCAGCCGGCGACGATGCCGTCGGCGCCGGAACAGACGCCGCCCCCACCGCCCGCACCGAGCGCCGTCCCAAACACGCCGGCACCGGCTCCCTGAGTGACCTTTTTGAGTTCTACGGTGTAAAAGACGCTGCGTCTCGCGCGGGTGCTCCCCGTCCGGCAACACGCCGGGGTTCAGCTGCGCGCCATCCGGCCGCGCTGAACCGCGCGCGAGATATCTTTCGCGACGCTGTCTCTCCTTCTCGTTCGTCAGCGATCTGGGTCACTCTTTCGCGCGCTTGCGTCAAACAGGTGCGCGGCGAGCTCTCGATCGCGCCGTCCGCACGCCACCACCACCCGAGCGTGCTTATTCCGCTCCACTTGAGCGCGAAGCCCGCGAAGAAGACCGCGACCGTTACGACGCGAATCACGAGCGCCGGAATCACGTGCAGGGACCCGATGCGGGTAGCAGCGGTCACTCTTCAGCCCTCGCGTCCGGACTGTTGCTTGGCGGTATCGGGGCCGTTATCGCGGGAACCATCGTGGTGATCAGCGCGCAGCCCCACGTGTACGACGCCATCAATATCTACAACGACGGCGTCGATTCGGCGCGCCATTGACCTGCCACGTCGATATGTTCGCAAACGCGTGTTTTCGTTTCTGTACTGGCGGGGTGCTACACTACCCAACGGGGACGATGAGAAGCAAAGCACTTTCGGTAGCGTTTTTGGTGGGCGCGTTCGGTTGCGGTGGGCGCGCTTCTGAGGATTCGCGCGGAGACACTGCTGGAGCGCCATCGGGTAGCAATGCGTCAGGCTCGACCTCGGGCGCCTCCGGGACGATCAACGGGATATGCCCGAACTGCATGTACGGTCTTGGCGGTGCGGGCGGGTACACCGCTGGTTCGCTCAATGTGCTGCTCGCTTGTGCGCCATCGGGCGGAGCTCAGCCGCCGGCACTTTGCACGTCTGATGTCGTCGTCGGGGCGCCCTGCTATACGACCGCCTTTCCGCTCTGCAGCACGAGCGATTACTCGGCGACGATCGTGTGCGGTCTACCTGGGTCGTGCATCCCTCCAGCAGATTCAGGCTCCTACGATTCCGCCAATCCTTGCGTGGGAGCGTGCGCCACCGCTGGTGCTATATGTCAGTGGGGCGTGAACCTGTCGG
>DATHOI010000552.1:0-3326 GCA_035485095.1 Polyangiaceae bacterium
CGCGCCGGAACCGGTTGCAGAGCGTCGTCCGCCGATGCCGAACCGCGTGCCGGAGGGCGTCGAGATGCGCCCGCCGATGCCGAATCGCGCGCCCGACTTGGGTGGCGAGCGTCGCCCACCGATGCCGAACCGCGCGCCCGAAGGCGTCGAGACACGCCCGCCGATGCCGAGCCGCCGGCCCGAGATGAACACGGTGCCCGCGTCGCGCCGCGTGACCGCGTATCCGTCGGTTGCGCCGCCCCGGATCGCGCCTTCGACTCCGCTCAGCTTTGCCCCCGTGACGAGCAACATCAACTACGCCGATCTGGATCTCGACGAGCTGTCGCTGCGCCCGAAGCGCCGCGCGGGTCGCGTGTTCGGCGTCGTTGCTGCGCTGGCGCTGGTTGGTGGTGGCGCGGCCTTCGCCGCCAATGGTGGCATGCGGCACTTGCCGTTCGTGATGCCGAGCATGTCGGCGCTTCAATCTGCCGCCGGGCACAGTCAGGCCTCGCTGACGCTGTCCAACATCGAAGCCAAGCCGAGCACGCCAAGCCCGGTGCCCGTAGTGCCGAGCACGCCGGAACCCGTCGCAGCGGTCACCCCGCCCGCCGCACCGAGCGACACGGCGGCCGCGACTCCCGCGGCGTCCGCCGCGCCGCAGTTCAGCGACGACATGAAGGAAGCCTTGCTTGCCGCGGACAAGGACCGCTCCGCGAAGCACGCCGCAAAGGCCAAGGGCCGCGCGACGGCGACCGCCGTCGCTCACCACAGCGCCGGTCACGCCGGCAATTCCACCGGTTTCAAGTCCGGTGGTAGCGCGTACGACCCGTTGAACGGCAAGCTCTAGACCCCGTTCGACACGAAAAGCGGTGATTGGGCCTGCTCGATCACCGCTTTTGTTTTGTCAGCGGGTCCGCGTCGATGGCGAGCGCGCCGACCGGCGCGCGTGATCTTGCGTCGCTCCAGGCGGGCGATTACCACCGCCGAGTGGACAAGAACGTGAATCAGAAGGCCAAGCGCGCATCAGCGATTCAACCCACTCGCGCTGAGGATTACGCGGAGTGGTACCAGCAAGTCGTGCGGGCGGCGGACTTGGCAGAAAACTCAGCGGTGCGCGGTTGCATGGTGATCAAACCATGGGGCTACGCGGTCTGGGAAAACATCCAGCGCGTGCTCGACCGCATGTTCAAGGACACGGGCCACAAGAACGCTTACTTTCCGCTGTTCATCCCGAAATCATTTTTGGAGAAGGAAGCCGAGCACGTCGAGGGTTTCGCCAAGGAGTGCGCGGTCGTCACTCATCACCGTTTGATCGCTGGCCCAGACGGCGGCTTGATCCCCGATCCCAAGGCCGAGCTCGAAGAGCCATTGATCGTGCGGCCCACGTCCGAGACGATCATCGGGGCGTCCTTCGCGCAGTGGGTGAAGAGCTATCGTGATTTGCCGTTGCTCATCAATCAGTGGGCGAACGTCGTGCGCTGGGAGCTGCGCACGCGGCTGTTTTTGCGGACCACCGAGTTCCTCTGGCAAGAGGGTCACACGGCGCACGCGACCGAAGCCGAAGCCCGCGAGGAGACGCTGAAGATGCTCGACGTGTACGCCGACTTCGCCGAAAATTACTTGGCGATACCGGTGATTCGCGGCCCCAAGACCGCGAGCGAGCGCTTTCCTGGCGCAGTCGACACCTATGCGATCGAAGCGTTGATGCAAGATCGCAAAGCGCTTCAGGCCGGCACGTCGCACTTTTTGGGCCAGAAGTTCGCTGCGGCGAGCGGCATTCGTTTCCTCGATGCGACGGGCACGCTCAACTTGGCGTGGACCACGTCTTGGGGCTGCTCCACGCGGCTCGTCGGCGGGCTGATCATGACGCACTCGGATGATGACGGCTTGGTTCTGCCGCCGCGCGTCGCGCCGGCGCACGTCGTGATCTGGCCTGTTTTTCGCGGAGACGACACGCGCGCAGCCATCCTCGAAGTGATAGAAAAAATCTCGAAGTCACTGCGCTCCGAGCGCTTCGTTGATCGACAGCTCGAGGTGGAAGTCGACCTGCGCGACACGAGCGGTGGTGACAAGCAATGGGAGTGGATCAAAAAAGGCGTGCCGGTGCGCATCGAGGTCGGCCCGCGTGATCTAACGGCCGGCACTGCGCTGGTCACGCGTCGCGACAAAGGTGCGGCGGGCAAAGAGTCGGTGCCGTTCGCGGAATTGGCCACGCGCATTCCTGCGCTTCTGCAGCAGATTCAGGATGATCTGTTCGCGCGCGCGCTGGCCGAGCGCGACGCGCACACGCGCGCCATCGACGACCGCGCGAGCTTCGATCAGTTCTTCACTCCTAAGAACGCGGACAAGCCGGAAGCGCACGGCGGCTTCGCGCTCAGCCATTGGTGCGGCTCGCCGACCTGCGAGGCGAACCTCAAGGACGCGCTGAAAGTGACGATCCGCTGCATTCCCAGCTACGGCATCGCGGGTGCACAGGCCGCGGCTCGGATTTCAGAGCCCGGGCGATGCATCGCGTGCGGCGAGTCGAGCTCCGGCCGAGTCGTCTTCGCCAAGAGCTACTGACGCGCCGGTGGCCGGATTCGAGCCCTCGAATCACTTGGCGCCCAGAGCGCGGTTCAGCCTGCTCTATCGCGCGCGGCTTCAGCCCGCCCTATCGCGCGGCTTCAACCTGACGCCTCTCCCGCGCGGCGAAATCTGATGTTTACGTCTAAACTTCAGATTTGAAATGAACGGGGGCCGCCGATGTCGGTAGTCGATCGGATTCTGAGAACCAGCCTGCGAGTCGCTGGCGCGCGGCTTCAGATCCGGCCGCGCCGCCGCGCCCGCCGCGCCCACGCCGGTCGATTCCGCAAATCGATTGGGGGTGCTGCCGGCATTAGGTCTGCGCGCCAAAACGCGTCGCCGACCCGAATTTTCAGGGCGGCGCCGATTTTTCAGGAGATCCGATGCCGCCTAGCCGTTCCGCCCACCGCTTGCGCAATGTATGTGTTGCGTCGCTATTTTTGGTTGCGGGCTCGGTTGGGTGTGGGGGCTCGAACACCGCGACGTACGGCACCGGGGGTATCACGAGCACGCCTGCCGGGGGCTCGGATGCGAGCTCGGCCGGCACGGGCAGCTCGAGCGCGGGCACATCGAGCGGCGGTACGTCGGGCGGCGGTGCTATTGCCGGCGCGGGCGGTGCGGCGCAAACAGGCGGCACGGGCGGCGCCGCTGGGCATGCGGGTGCGGCAGGCGCGAGCGGCGGTTCGGCGGGCAGCGCAGGTGCGGCCACCAGCTATCCGACCACGTGTGACGACTTGGGCCCAGAGCCGGTCATCCCGCCCGCGTGCGCCACGTTGACGGCGACG
>DATHOI010000553.1:0-8977 GCA_035485095.1 Polyangiaceae bacterium
CGAGCTGACGAGCGTCGGCGTACTGAGTCACGGTGGTCGCTGGCTCAGTGAAGCAGCCGAAGCACCGCCGCTGGTCGATGGCGTCGAGTGGCTGTCGGTTTCGCTGCCCAGTGAACCGCTGCGGCGCGCTTTGTATGCGGAAACCGCGGCACACCCCGCCGACGAGCACGACGAAGCCGGCTGGGGTCCCGGACTCTACGTCGACACCGAAGCAGTCGAAGCGCTCGGGCGCTCGTTGAAGAACGCGCCTACGCCGCTCGCGGTTGCCGGGGCAACGTTCTTTCGCGTGGCCCGTTGAACCACGCTAGTCGAGGCAGCTTCGGACGGCGCTCACGAGTTGCTGATACGAAAACGGCTTGCTGAGGCGCGGAAACTCGGCGAGCTCTCCTTGGGGTCGTTCACCCGTACAAATCAACACCTTCAAGTCTGGTCGTGCTGCGACCAGCTCGCTGACCAAGCTGAGCGCTGGCAAGCCCGGCATCTGCGCGTCGCAACACAAGACGTGAATCGTTCCGTCGTAGTTTTGGCTGGTGATCAGCGCTTCCTCCGCGTCGCTAGCGGTCAGTACTTGATAGCCGGCGCGCTCCAGCATGGTCGTCGCCAGCCGGCGCACGTCGCGATGGTCGTCGACGAGCAGGACGGTGGTGGAGCGCGGTCGCACCACGGGTGCCGAGCTTTGGTCTGGGTTGAGGTTGGGCGAGGTAAGCCCAGTTGCGAGCTGCGCGGCCGAGCCGCGCTCGGCTGGAAAACGCAGCCGCAAAAGCTGCGCAGCCGGGGCGGTGCCTGGGTTTTTGCTGGAAATCCGTGACAACACGAGCTCCACCTCGGGTTCGCCAGCAGCGGACGGCGCGTCCGCGAGGCAGAGCGCGAGCGCGTCGTCGCCGAGCATGTCACGAACGGCGAATAGAGCCTCGAGCAGCGACGCCTGCACTTTCGCAAAGTTGCACGACACGAGCGCGTGTGTTCCGAGCTCGACCTGCAAACGCTCCGGCGCGGGTAACAAATAACGAAGCCCACGGGAGAGTACCGTCAATTCCTGCGTGAGGCTGCACACGGCCTCGCTCGACGAGGCTCGCCGTCCGAGCGAGAGCACGCCACTCAAGAGCTCGCTCGTCTGCTCGGCCGCGCTGAGCACTGCGTCGATGCCCTCTTGCGCCTGATGAAGCCCAGTTCGCGGATCCTTGAGCAAGCGCGACCAGCCGCGCGCGACATGAGACAGGTTGTTCAGGTCGTGCTTCGCTTTGGCGAGCGCCAACCCGACCGCTGCTGCCGCGCGCGTTTCTTCGTCCATCGAACCCGGGCGCTAAGATAGCTCGCTCTTCAGCGAATCGGATAGCCTCCGTCGGTCGGCGGCCGTCCGTCGATGAAGAGTGCGCGGATCGACGAGTCCAGGTCACTCAGCGCGAGGTATGAAATGGCGCCCGGGAGCTCATTGAGCGCGCGTTTCAGCATGGCGAGCGAAGGCACGGTGGCGGGCGCGCGCTTGCCGCGCAAGCGCTGGTCGATCCAATACCGCGCTACTTGGTCCGGAGTCATATTCAAGACCTGGGTATCGAAGCGCGTCCGGTCGGAGTTGCCGCTGCGCTGATTGAGCGGCACGAACCGATCGCCATCGGCGTCATTGGTGTCCTTGTTGAGGAAGATACGCCGCAGATCGTCGAGGCCGAGCGAGCGTTGTCCGCTCTTGGCCCCGACCACGACCGCGATAGCGTCGCCGCTCGCGCTCACGATGCGCGATCCGCAGACGACCAGCACGCCGGTCGTCAGGCTCAGAAAATCTCGACGGCAGAAGGAATGCGTGCTCATCAGAATGCCCACGCTGCCTGCATGTCGAGGCCTTTGATGCTATTGCCACCGAAACCTTTGGGATCCGCACCCGGGAAGTAGCCGTAAGAGTATTCGGCTTTGAGCACCACACGCGCCTCGGGACGAAAGTTGAGCCCGCCGGTGTAAAGCACGATTTGATCCGCGACACCGATCGATTGCGATTGCGGTTCGGGGCTATATTCGGCCTTCGCGTAGGGCATGATGCCGAACAGCGGAGTGCGATAGCCAATCAAACCGTAGCCGCCGAAGTTGCGCTTGTCCGGGCGAAGCCCGCCGTTCGGTCCCGGGGGTCGACCCGCGTCGGTGTAGCGTCGATCGTTCAAAATCCACTCGGTTTGTAGGTGAAAATCGTGCCACACCCACTTCAGGTCGCCTGCGTAACTGACTTCGTCGAATTGCTGCGTTACGTCGAGCTGACTCTTCGGGCTGCCATTGACCAGGTACAGCTCGTTGAACCCCGTCGTGTCGCGGCCCTTGTACATCGTGCCGCCGAGGGTGAGATCGCCCAACCCGTGATAGGTCAAGGAGAGTCGCGCCGTGATCGCCTTGTTGCTATCGAGATCCTCGTATGGCACTTCGTCAGTGCGCCCGTTCGATACGCCGAATGCGTAGCCGAGCTCCAGATCTCGACTCAGTGTCGTGCTGCCTTGCGCGAGCAAGCCGACCTGTGACTTCGGCAAGAGCTCTGCGCCGATGATGAACGGCAGCGAAACGCCGATGATCACCGGTGAGCCGTGGTCTACGTTCCAGATCCCGTACGGGGTCAGCCATTGCCCCGCTGAGACGGTCAGCCAAGAGAACGCGCTGTAGTCGAGCGTCGCGCGCTCGATCATGATGCCGCCGACGCCGTGGCTGCGGCTGTAGTCCGTGTAGTCCGCGAAGCTGTTGTCGTTACGCATGACCTGATTGGTGGCGAGGCTCGTGTCCGGAGCACCCTGGGGCAGATAGGTGAAGCGGATTTCAGCCAGCGCGCGCCAGCGCTTGGCGAGCTGCGCATCGAAATAGAGATTCAAATTCCCGACGAAGAAGCTCGGCTCGCGATTCAGAAACAAGAGCCACGGGCTGTTCTTTGGCACGAAGAGCTGTCGATAACCGATGTCGCCGAAGCCATAGATCTTGATCGGTGAGCCAGCGGCGGCGCCCTCGAGTGGCCCCGCTTCGTCCTCCTCGAGCGCGAGCGGTTGACTGTCCGCCGTCGCAGGCGCAGGCGCGCTGGTCGCTGCGGCCGTTGCTGGAGCGGGCGCTGCGGTCGCGATCGCTGCCGATGCGGTCGAGCTGGGTGGCGGGACCGCGGCGGGTGCGGGCGTCGGCACCGCCGCGGCGTCGTCGGCGAGCGCGGGCGCCGCGACTAACGCCGCGCAAGCCACGCCAAATAGCAACGTGGACGCGCGCATCTCAGTTGCTCCCCGAAATCAACGTGCCGCCGGCGGGACACTGACCCGCGTCGAGCTCGCCAGCTGGCAGGCACAGCGACTGTCCGAGTAGCGCAATGTCGCAGCAGCCCCAATCGCCCGGGCAGACGCTGGGGTCGGTCTTGCAGTCGTTCTGCAGGCACGAGTGGGACGAGAGCGACTCGCAATACGACGCCTCGAAGCCTGCGCAATCCGCGCTGCTTTGGCACGTCGTGCCGAAGCCCGTCGGTGGCCGCTGACAGAAGCTCCGCGCGCCGCGCTGGTTGCAGGAATAGTCGCTCGTGCAATCCGCGGACGAGGTGCAGTCGGGGCGAGTGCAATAGCCGTTTTGCGACGCGGACGCGCAGTAGCTGAAGCTCGGATCGGTGCAGTCCGCATCTTGTGCGCAGACTTGGCCGAGACCGGAGGCCGAGCAGGGCTGACCCGCGTCGCCGCGCGCGAAGCCAACGGCGCAATCGCAGCCCGTCAACGAGCCGACCTCGTTGGCGCCGCACGCCAAACACTGGTTTCCGGTCAAGCCGTAGCCGGTTTCGCAAGCACACAGGTCACCCTGTAGGACCTGATGGCTGCCGCAGCGATGATCGGCGTCGACTAAGCACGAGCTCGAAATCGCGCTCGTTACCGCGAACAAGGCGCAAGCGAGCCTCGTCGCCCACGCCCTATGAGGTGTGAGAGAATCTGACATTCGGTTTTTCCTGACTTGTTGTGCTTCTGGGTTACGCCGCGCGGCGCACGAGTAGTAGCGTCCAGTCGTCATCACGCCGCGGGGCGTGCTCGCCTGCCGTCGCGAAAAGTCGATCAGCGATGTCCGATAGCTCGCGACTCGTGCTCGCCGCGCCGCTGAACGCGCGCTCGAGCCCGCTCACGTCGAACATCTGCCCGAGGTCGTCCTTGGCCTCGATGATGCCGTCCGAGTACAGACACAGGATGTCACCCGGCTCGAGGTGCAAGCTGCTGACGGGAATGTGCTCGAGCTCGGCGGTGATACCGAGCCACGGTCCCGGTGCCTCGATGACCTCGCAGCGTTGCTTGGCTTGTCGCCAAATGATGGGCCATTCGTGGGCGCCAGCGAACACGAAGCTACCGCCGCCCGCATGAGCCAAGAGCAAGCCCGTGACGTACTTGTCGTCGCGCAAGCGCACGCCGATCTGCTCGTTCAGGAGCCCGTTGACGCCGCGGATCACTTCGTCCGGACGCGCCAGCGGGTTGGCGCGAAAGTAGGCGGCGAACGCCGATTGCGTGATCAGCATGACCAGTCCCGCCGGTACGCCGTGTCCAGACACATCGCCGATCGTCAACCAAAGAGAGCCACTCCGCGGATCGGAGAGCACGTCGTAGAAGTCGCCGCCCACTTCGTCGGCCGGCCGCATGCGCCCGGCGAATTCGAAGTCGGGGTGACGCAGCGACGGCGGCAGCAGCGCTTTCTGGATGCCGGCCGCGATCTCCAAGTCGCGAGCCATGCGCGCCTGCTCTTGCGTGGCTCGGCGCGCACGCGAGAGCTCCTCGGTCATGTCGTTGAACGCGTTGCCAAGAGTCTCGAGCTCGTCTCTAGTCTTGAGCTGCACCCGCACGTTGGTGCGCCCACGGGCTACGGAAAAAGCTGCGTCCTTTAGGGTGTGAATGCTGCCGGTGATGCCTTGCCCGATGAACAGCGCGAGCGTGACGCTCAGAAAGAGCGCCGTGCCGGCCAGGACCGAACCCGTCCAGAGCGCCGCACGCGTCGCGTGCAGCTTGCCCAGGGCGCGCGCGTGAACCTCGCGGTTCAAGCTGACCTCGAGCCCGTGTAACGCGTCGACCTTCAGATTCTGCGCGGCAAACCAAGCGTTGGCGTTTGCCGCGGGCGCACCCTCGGCTGCCTCGATGGCTACTTTTCGAAAACGCTCGGTCGCTGCCAGGTTCGGATCGCGCATGCGTGTGACGTATTCGTCGAAGTGTTGGGCCGTGCCGTTCGTGCGCAGCCCTTCGATGAAGGAATGCTCTTCGGTCAGGAGCGTGAGCAAATCCCGGTACGTTCCGGGCGGAAAATCCCCGACGGCGAACACGTACGACAGCAGAGCGTGCTCGATGCTCGCTCGCTCCTGCAACTCGAGCACCGCGACGAGCGAAGCGATGCTGCGCAGTAGCTCGCCGTCGTCCGTCAGCTCGCTCAGTGCGCTGATTGCGCGGAGCAACCCTCGCGCAGCCGCGCCGTAGGTCTCGAGTTGAGCGCGCGGATCCGCATTGAGTACGGCAGCGCTGGCTCGCAGATTGGGTAACGCGGCGAGCTGCGTCAGCGCGGCGTTGAGCTCGCTCGTGAGGCGCTTGGGCAAGCGCGACAGGTCCCGACGCGCCAAGAACTCGCGCAACGTGTGGAGGGCCTGGTCGGTGCTCCTGCTCGCTTCGTCGAGCTCGCGGTCCAGGGCTGCTAGCTCGGGTGCGGGTGCCGCGCTGGGCGCCTCTAGCGCCTCGTCCGAATCCTCGTCGACGTGAGGTTTGCGCTCACCCAGCGCGAGCAGCGTCTTGCTGCGCTCCACCTCGAGTCGGTAGAGCAGCGAGCTCACGTCCTCCGAGAGCTCGGCGAGGCTTTCGATCGAGCCGAGTGCCTCGCTGCGAGCGAGCTCATGGCGTGCGTTGACTGCGACCAACCCAGATAGGACAAATGCTCCTAGGACTGGAATGCCGGTCAGGAGCAGCAACTTCTTGGCGATGGACAGATTGAACATGAGATATTCCAGGTCGCAGAAAAAGAAGACGTGGCAGTCTGTGAACGCGAATCAGCGGCGACAGGTCGCCATTACGGTCACGTTGCCGCCGTCGACCGAAGCGCTCAAAACCATGTTCGCTTCATGGCAAATGCGCACGAGGCCGAGCATCGCGCGTCGCCCGGCGCCCGACATCGAGCGTTCGAGCTCGGTGGTGTAGGTGCGTTCGGGATTCTCTTGGATGCGTATCAGGTGCGCGCGTAGCATTTCCACGCGAGACGAGATCGTCGCATTTCGCACTGAAACGCGAACCTCGGTTGCCGTCACGCCTAGCTCGTACGTGATCTCTTTGCTCATCAAGCTGTACAGCAGCGCATTTTCCAGCAGCTCTTGGCTGGCGAGGATGACTCGGTCCGCAGCGCCCATCGTGAACACGGACTTGGCGTAGCCCGAGACGAAGCCGTAAAAGTATTCCGCGTTCTCGCTGTTCTCCCAGGCCACGCGCACCAAGGTTCGCACTTCGCGATTGGTGAGGGCCGTGAGTGAATTGCCGGGGCTTTGGAAGGGGTTTGCACGGAGCACCGGGTCACTCCGAGTCGATGATGATGGCTTTGGGGGCGAGGCTCTGAAGTACGGAGAAGCTCGTGCGCTGCCAGGTGATGCGGCGGTCGGTTCTGAAACGGATTACGTAACTCTCCGCGGGACTCGCGTTCCTCACCCAGGTTGCCCAATCCACGAACAGGCGAATCGCAGACGAGTTAACGAACGTCAGGTGCCGCACGTCGACCGAGATTTCCGCGAGCCCATCGCTCGTCACCGAGCGGTGCAGCGCCGCGAAGAAGGTACTCAGCACGCGCCCCGGATCTGGGATCGCGATCACTCCCACGAATTGCACCGTGGCGGGCGGCGTGATCTGCGCACTGAAATTGTCCAAGCGCGGCAGGCCGACGGCTGCTAGCGCGCTCATAGCTTGCCCACCGCCGTCACGCGCACGTTGCCGCCGGGCTCTTCGCTGACCTGCAGTTCGAATTGACCCTCGTAGCGCATGCGCGCGAGCCCCAGGCGAGCCGGAGCCTCGGGCTCGTGCGCTGCGCGAGCGAAGGCGGCGATCAACGCGGCTTCCGGATCGAAGCGGCGCAGATTGTCGATCTCCTCGCGTAGGTTTTTCAGATGCTCGGGATCAGCGTGACTCAGAGTCGAGATCTGGAGCTCCGAGCCGTCACTCGAGATCTCGACTTCGAGCTTGCCGTCCACGTCCGGTGCCGAGTATTTGACTGCGTTTTCCAGGGTCTCCTGCAAAACGACTTGCGCGCGTTCGGCGAGCCCGGGTTGTTTGAACGTAGTTTCGCAAAAGAAGCGGCCAAACTCTCGGACTCCGTCGATGTACGCCCAGACTGGGCGGAAACTGACCGAGACCAGGAGTGGCGCGGGCGCTCGTGGGGGCTTGCTGCTTGTCGTGCTGTTCAACGGCTGTTCCTCGAGTTGGGGGCGTCGCTTTTCGAGACGCGAACAGCTCTTGTGCAGGCCACGTGCCAGCCATGATTGAGACGTAATATCAGTTACTTATGATCTCTGGCGTCGAATCGACCCTCAGCAGCACCCGGGTCAGATTGACCTGAAGAGGTCAAATCGACCTGGGGTTTTGATACCTTTCGACTCTCCTCTCATGCTCGACGGACAGGGCCGTTCCGGCACGCTGCTGCTCGTGGACGACGATCCACTGCCGCTCGGCGTGCTGCGAGCCACGCTGAACGCGGAGCGCTTCCAAACGCTGTCCGCCGAGTCGGGTGCCGACGCGCTCGCGCTCTTGGACCAACACGCGCACGAGATCGACTGCGTGCTGACTGATCTGTACATGCCGGGCGTCTCGGGCATGGATGTGCTGATGTACGTCCGCGAGCGCTGGCCGGAGATCAGCGTGATCGTGCTCACCGGTCACGCGGACGTGCAGACCGCGGTCAGCGCGATACGCGCAGGCGCGTACGACTATTTGGTGAAACCCGTCGACACGGGCGACGCGCTGCCTACCGTGCTGCGCCGGGCGATCGAGCACCACCGCTTGCTCTCGCGCAACCGCTACTTAGAGCAGCGGCTCGACGCAGCGGAACGCTTTGGCGGCCTCGTCGGCAATTCCCGACCGATGCGTCAGGTGTACAGCAGCGTGTCCCACGTGGCGTCGACGGACGCGACGGTGCTCGTGCTCGGGGAAAGTGGCACCGGCAAGGAGCTCGTCGCGCGGTCCATTCACGAGCAGAGCGCACGCGCTGGGCGGGCATTCGTGGCCATCAATTGCGGCGCACTCACCGAATCCTTGCTGGAAAGCGAGCTTTTTGGGCACGAACGCGGCGCGTTTACCGGCGCGGTCGCGCGCCGCCACGGCTTGTTCGAAGAGGCCTCCGGGGGCACGCTGTTTTTGGACGAAGTGGGGGAGCTGTCGTCTGCGACGCAGGTGCGCCTGCTTCGGGTGCTGCAAGAGCGCCACGTGCGCCCCGTCGGTTCGAACCGGTCCGTCCCGATCGATGTACGGGTGATCGCTGCGACGAACCGCAACCTCGAACAAGAGGTGGCAGCACGCCGCTTCCGCGAGGACCTCTTCTATCGGCTCAACGTGGTGGCCATCGAGCTTCCGCCGCTCCGCGCACGGGGTGACGACGTGCTCCTGCTGGCGCATCACTTTCTAGCCAAGCACTCCGCGCGCCATCAAAAGGCCGTCAAGGTCATCGCACCGGCGGCGCTCGAGGTCCTGACCGCGCATGACTGGCCCGGCAACGTGCGCGAGCTCGAAAATGCCATCGAACGCGCCGTGATCTTGAATCACGGCGCAGAAATCGCGGTCGACGCGCTGCCGATTTCATTGCGCAATAGCTCGACCCCGCCGCGCTCTATCTTGAGTAGTGAACCGTTGGTCGACGCACGCGCCCGCTTCGAACGCCGTTACTTGAACGACGTGCTCGATGCAGCCGCCGGGAATCTGAGCTCGGCCGCCAAGCAAGCTGGCATGGACCGCTCGAACTTCCGGCGCTTGCTGAAGCGATACGGCGTGGGCGTTGCGCCTGA
>DATHOI010000554.1:0-4098 GCA_035485095.1 Polyangiaceae bacterium
GGGCCCGACGCTCGGGAACCAAGGTCGCGTGCTCAAGAGCGGTGAGCGGCTGCAAGTGGCGTCGACCCAGACTGCGACGCAGGCCGAGCAATCGCCTGCTATCGCAGCGGTTGAGCCGAGTGCGACGAACGAACCGGCTGACGCCAGCGCTGCCAAGCCCGACGCGCCCAGCAGCAAGCCGCGGCCTTCGGGGGCCTGGAGAGAGCTAGCACGCGCTCGTCACTACGATTCGGCGCTCGCGGTGGCGGAGGGCGACGGCTTCGATGCGATCTGCAGTAGCGCCACGCCGGGCGATTTGATCTTGCTTGGCAATGCTGCGCGCTTTGCAGGCTCATTGGCTCGTTCCGAACAGGCGTTCCGCAGCGTGCGGGCTCGCTTTGCTGGGACACCTGAGTCCAGCTTGGGCGCACTCCTGCTCGGCCGCATTGCTTACGATCAACGCGGCGACCTCCGCGACGCCGAACGCTGGTTTCGTGCCTACCTGCGCGAGGCGCCGGTGGGGAACCTGGCACGCGAAGCCGAAGGTCGGCTACTCGAGGCGCAACGCGGCCTCGGCGAGATGGCTGCTGCGCGCGCTACGGCCAGCTCGTACATCGCGAAGTATCCTTCTGGATCGCACGCAAGCCTAGCGCGTCAGATACTCAACGAGGAATGACCCGTCGTGCGTTGCCATCGTCGCGGGCGTTGAGCGTTACGAACCGACAGGGATTTAGTATGCTGATTGCCAAGATTCTCATCCCGGCTTTGCTGGGAACCGCCTTGTTTCAGTACTCGGGCGTTGTGCAAGCGCAAACCGGGACCACGAATAGTCTTGCACCCTCGTCTGACCCTGACGCGCCCGCGACCCCGCGTTATTTCCCAACACATCCTTCGGACGCGCCTGCGTTGAACGACGCGAACGCGACGAACGCGCATCATTCGGTCGCGCTTGACGTGCCGCGCGTCGCATATACGGATACTGCGTTTGGCGTGAGTCCCGCCACGCTCGGCGCAGCCGGCTTCGGCGAGGTGCGAAATGGCGTTAACACTGAATCGAATGCGCACCTCGGCGGTGGCCTCCGGATCTGGGGCTCCCCCGTTGAGCGTCTGCTCTTCGTCCTCGATGCGCAACGCAACGATGAGACGGATAAATTTGCCCCCGCCATCACCGCACAGTTTCGTATATTCGGAGGCGAGCCCGACGGATGGGCGCTTGGCGTATTGGCGCGTTACAAGGCGGAAGGTTTTGCCGATCTCGGCGGCGAAATGGAAGGTGGCATTCTCGGATCCATCAACCGCGTCGGCTTTCATCTCGATGCAAACCTGGTTGCGGGCGCCGACTTCGACGGTGGTGAATCCGATGGCGAGATCCTCGCGCGCGGCGGCTACGACGTTCTAAAGTACCTGCGTTTCGGCGCAGAATCCCGCGTGCGTTATCGCTTGGCGGGCAGAGCGGAACTCCCGGGAAATCGCAACTGGGATGCTTTCGGGGGGGCGCAAGCCTTGGCTGCAGCAGACCACTATTTCGGAGCGGTCACCGGTGGTCCAAGCACAGTGGGAATCAGCGACAAGCTCGGCTGGTCTGTCATCGCGAGCCTGGGCGGAGTGATGTTCTGACGTCGCCATTTGGTCCAGCGGCGAATATCGCCTCCTATGATGCGGACTGAGGCATCAGCCTTTGCGCCAGGGAGCCTTTGGAGCTGGACATCATGGGCTGACGTTCACCTGCAGCATCTACAACCATCGTCCAACCGTCATCCCGGCTCTCTCCGAGGGTGCTGGCCGAGCTTCGCGAGGTAGATCGCTGTGGGGTTCATTTTTGCGACGTCTCGCTGAGCCGCTGAGCAGCGACAGCCACGCGACGATACCAAGTGGCGATGCGGTTCGGCGTTGCCGATTCAGCTCGCTTCTGCTGGAAAGCACTCTTGGCTTCGCGACGGAGGAACTGTTCGGCGCTACTTGCGCCTAAGTCGCTGGACTGCATCAGTCTTAGAATCGGTGCGCGCTCTTGAGGCGTTCTTGCGTCGTTTCCCAGTCTCGCCTCGCGTCACGGCGCCTCGTTCATGGCACGTGACTTGCTCCCGAGAGGGGCATGCTGAGCCGAAAGATAAGCGTTGCGTCGCTGCTGACGGCACTATCCATCGCGTCGGGAGGTTGTCAGAGCGACCGCTCGACCGGCGGCGCGACGCTGAAGGAGGTTTCGATGAATGCACACACGGTCGACGGCATCTTCGACGTGAAGGGTGGCGGCATGCACCTGCATTGCAGCGGAACGGGGAGCCCAACGGCGGTCTTCGACTCCGCTCTCGGTCAAGACGGCAGCGCGTGGAACAACGTCGCGCCCCTGGTCGCTCGAATGGCGCGCGTCTGCGTCTATGATCGAAAGGGGCTCGGGTATAGCGATGCACCCTCCACCAAGCCCCACTCGGTACGCCAAATGGCGGACGAGCTCCACGCGCTCCTCATGCGCGGCTCGATCGGCGGCCCCTACGTGCTCGTGGGGCATTCCATCGGTGGGATCACGATGCGGCTCTTTGCAAGCAGCCACCCAGATGATGTCTCGGGCATGGTCTTGGTAGAAGCGGCCGACGACCCGACAGTGCTTTGGTCCCTCATGCCGAAAGAGGCTCTCGAGAAGCGACGCGAGGAGCTCGCGAAGAGCCCCGAGGGGCTCGACTACGACTCTTTCGTTGCCAGCGCCAACGAGATGCACGCCGAAAGCAACACGCTCGGCGACAAGCCGCTCATCGTTCTGTCGCGAGGGAAATCGGACGCGCCGCCGTCCGCGACCCCCGACGTTGCCGCCCACTGGCTCGAGCGTTGGAGCGCGCAACAAGTCGAGCTACCGCGGCTTTCGACGAACTCCGTGCGTGTCGTGGCGCCGAACAGCGGGCACATGATGCCTGCGCAAGTGCCCTCTTTGGTCGTCGCTGCCGTCGAGGAGGTCCTGAATGCCGTGAGGACTCACTCGCACGTGCGGGACAGCGTGCTGCTCCCGTTCGTGAATGGACCAAATGGGACTTGAAGAGCCAGAGCTCAGGGCGTGATCGCTTCGAGCCGGGCGTATTCAGCGGCCAAGCACAGAGTAGCCACGCCAGAGGGCCGATCAGCGGATCTGCTCTAGCGAGCAATACTGCTCATTGTTGAGGATCGTGAGCACGTAATACGGGGGACAGGTGCCATTCGTTGGCGCGGGCGCGCAGGTGCTCGTGCCCGTGCTGGGGTCGACGTAGATCTTCGAGTCGGCGGGGCAAGCGCCGCCGTCGGAGCCAGTGGACCCACCGGATCCCCCGCCACCAGCTGGCGGGGGTGGTATGCAACAGCCGCCCGAGCAGATGTCTCCTCCCGAGCAATCGCCATCGGTGGTGCAGGGCAGGACATCCGCCGGACACGCGCTCCCGGCACAGAAGGTCACGCAGGCTTCGCCCGCGTCACCGCCGATCTTGTTTTGGTCGCCGTCGTGGACCATCACTTGGAAACGATAGTTGTGACCGACTTGCAAGCGAATGTCCCAGCGTACCTCGGTGCCGTACCCCTCTGCCATCGTGATCGCGCCGGCGGGGGCCGTGTCGCCGTTGCCGTAGTTCTGGTTGTTCTTGGTGGGATCGGCGTCCGGGGTGATCGACGCACCGGTCGAGTCCACGGTCCGAACCGCGCCCTTCCACGTCCCGGCGACGGAGGTTGGATTCACCGGGGCGCCGCCCCATTGCCAGTCGCCCGCGACCGCATTGGCGTCGGTCGTGATGTCGGTGATGAACAGCGCGGGCCACATCGGACGCCCCACCGGATCGACGCCCGCCAGCTGTCCGATGATCAGGTTCGTGCCCGTCGCGGGCGAGCTGACGCTGTCCGGACTCTTCGTCAGCGGTGAAACCGGGAACATCGTGGTGACGCCCAGGATGTCCGCCTCGTGAACGCCGAGCGTCATCGCGTGCTCGTCGTTGTAGAAGAGCTGCATGCTCGCAAGGGGATACCCGCCCGAAGGGACGATCGCCGCGAGGACGGTGCTCTCGTTGAAGAGGATGTCCGTGAGCGGATTGGCGCTCGCAAACGGGTATCCGCACTCGGTGATGACCGTGCCGACCACACCGGGTTTGCAGGCGGTTGGCGGACCGCCGC
>DATHOI010000555.1:0-3179 GCA_035485095.1 Polyangiaceae bacterium
GCCCGATGACCAGGCCAAGCTCCGCAAGCACGCCGGCCACGGCGGTATCAAAGTTCACGTGCATCGCTGCCACCGTGTGCGCGTGACCGTCACGTTCAACGCGAAGCACGTCGAGCACCCGTTCGGTCCGAGCAGCACCGTGGCGCGCGTCAAGCGCTGGGCTGCCGAGAAGTTCGACATGAGTCCGGAGGACGCGACTGAGCACGTCCTCCAGCTCGCCGGCACGCACACGCGACCGTCGCCAAACGTTCACCTCGGCGCGCTCACGCGCTGTCCCGACTGTCACCTGAAATTCGATCTGGTGCCAGACGAACGCGTCAACGGTGCGTCAGAGGGAAACCGCTAGTGCAAACGCCAGACGAACGGGCGCTGCGAGCCGATCTCGCTCGCGCGCCCTTTCTCATGGGGGAAGCGGATGGGCGTTGGAAACTCGTCGAGATCCTGTGGCCTCACGTGTTTGTAACGGTCAAGGCGCGAGACCATCACGATTACTGCTTTCGCTTCGAGTGCTCCGGATACCCCGAGACCCTGCCGACTGGGGCGCCATGGGACCTCGTCACCAAGAATTGGCTCTCCGCGGGCGCCTGGCCACAGAGCCGCGGCGGGCGGGTCAGCACAGTGTTCCGCTCGGGATGGCAGGGTGGAACGGCTCTGTATCTACCGTGCGACCGAACGAGCATTGCTGGCCACGACAACTGGCGCACGGAACTGCCCTCGAAAATCTGGCGACCCAAAGAGGGTCTCGTTCAATACCTGGAGCTCGTGCATGACCTACTCAATTGCAGCGACTACACGTCGCCTGCTGTCACCGCGGCATGAGATTTCTTGCTCGTGGTTCACATGGCGCCGTTTGACGCGCGCCCTCCGGAGCCGCGGGCTTGTGGGTCGCCGCGAAAGCGGTGCGTTCTTGCTGGGAGCGCGCAGCGGCGACGCGGCGCGAATCGTGGACTTTGTCCTATACGACGACCTCGATCCCAATTGCTTGGAGAGCGGAATCGTCCATTTCGACGGCCGCTACTTCGGCGCGCTTTGGGCTATTTGTGAGCGACGCGATCTGGCCGTCGTCGCTGACGTTCACACCCACCCCTTCGGGGCAGCGCAGAGCGATTCTGATCGCGCCCACCCCATGATCGCGGAGAGAGGGCACATCGCGTTCATTATCCCGAGCTTCGCGCGCGCCACGATCCGTCGACGGGCGCTCGGGATCTACCGCTACTCGGGGGCGCGAAGCTGGGAAGAGATTCCTGCTTCGGACCGCAGCGCATTCTTTCACGTCGGCTTGTAGGAGCACCCTGATGGCCAATCTTGTTCAAGCTGATGATCTCCATCGACTAGTGAAGGCGGAGCTCGACAGCGGCGCTGCCTCCACTCTCGCTGATGCCGTCGCTAAGTTTCATGGATACAAGCTGCATCTAGCGATTGATGCTGGAGCGCTGGCATCAAAGTCTCAACAGGTTGCGCTACTCACCACCGTCGCGCTTGCTCGCCGGGTTTTCCTCGGCGGCGTGACAGTTTCGGGCGTCTTCGACACGCCATGCCTCGCGCCTTTTCCAATATGCCCAACACTGGCGAACGCCGTTCGCATGCTCGGCGGGCAGATCGGAGAAGAACAAGGCGAGGTTCGTATTCAGATTGGCGGTGGGGCTGGGCCGCGTCGATGCGAGTTCCACGTCCGAACTGCCTTTGCGGGCTGGCGCGGTGGTGTCTTGCCGGTAGGAGACCACGGGCCCTCCGTTGAGCGGTCGATGCCGCTCTCCCCCATGCTGTCGGCCGCGCTGGCGGTCAGCGAGGCGCTCTCGTATGTTCGTCGCGAAGGCGGAGCGGCTGGCTATCGCGCTCTCGGCCTCTCACTCTGGCAGCCAGCGCCTTGCGCCGCTTGGCTCGCAACGGACGGCGCGCCGTCGCT
Organism: Polyangiaceae bacterium; assembly: GCA_035485095.1. Taxonomy (GTDB): domain Bacteria; phylum Myxococcota_A; class Polyangia; order Polyangiales; family Polyangiaceae; genus PMG-095. The sequence continues at coordinate 1,907 of DATHOI010000555.1, forward strand.
TACCGTGCTGCCAACTAAGCTCTGGCTTCTCAGTCTTGGCCACCTCGGGCAAGCATTTCTTTGGGCGCTTGGGTTGCTTCCGTATTCTGACCCGTCGCGGCTTCAACTGGTGCTGCAGGACACGGACATCGTCACGACCTCCACTGAAAGCACCTCGGTGCTGTCGGATCTAACGCTTGTAGGTCAGAAGAAGACTCGTGCGATGGCCGCTTGGGCGGAGCAACGGGGGTTCTCGACCGCGATCGTGGAGCGTTGGTTCGACGGCACATTCCGCCGACACGCTTCGGAACCTCGCGTCGCGCTCTGCGGTCTAGACAACGCTGAAGGGCGCCGCGTACTCGACCAAGTGGGCTTCGACTTCATTGTGGAAGCAGGCCTCGGACGGGGCCATGATGATTTCCGCAGGATGCGCCTCCACACGCTGCCCGGATCTCGTGCGGCGGCGGGCCTTTGGAAACCGCGCGGGGACTCTGCCGACCGACCGTTGGCACAGGCGTATGGAAAGATGATCCAACGGCACGAACTCGACCAGTGCGGTGCCACTTTGCTCGCGGGCAAGGCGGTAGGGGCGCCGTTTGTCGGCGCAGTGGCAGCCTGCCTGGCGATCTCCGAGGTCCTTCGATTGCTTCATCAAGGTCCGCTTCACCAGGTATGCGAGCTTGACCTTGAGGCCCTTGATCAGCGGGTTTTCGTGCCTCACTCGAACACCTTCAGCTCATTGAACCCGGGCTTCGTAGAGGTCGCGCCGGAGAGCGACTCAGCGTGACTGTGCCGCTGCGGTTCGGGCTGCAAAAGGAGTCCGGCGGCGGAAAGCTGAAGTACGTCGGTCAAGCGTTCAAGGTTGGCGCGATGCGCGCGGGCGGCGTTCCTATCTCGAGGCAACGGGTCTGGTTCACCGTAGTACTATTGTCAGTCCCCGGAGCCGTGCGATCGGCAGGCTCTTGAGATTTCCTCGGTCCGCCTGGCTCCAAAGCGCGCCGCTTTCGTGGCGAGAATACCACCTTCCAGGCTGCGAAGGGCGCTCTCTGGCGACCTTGTGGCTCTCTAGAGATCTCCCCCCTGGATTCTGATTACAAGGCCCCCGCTTCGGGCATATGCTCCCCGATCGACTACTCCTAGCGAGCTGGATCGGACACGTAGGCGGAGGCAGAGAACTTGCTTGGCGTAGAGGACCTTCTTCGCGCGGTAACCCCGCGAGTCGTGCGGGTGCTGTAGTTGGATTCGACTCGAGCGCTCACCTACTTGGACGTCGACCGGTGGTTGATGCCGGCGC
>DATHOI010000556.1:0-4818 GCA_035485095.1 Polyangiaceae bacterium
AGGGTGCCGACAATGTCGATGTTGACTGCCGCTTCGGCCAGTCCCGCCGCCATCAGCAACGCCGAGAAATACTGGCTGGAGCGATCACCCCGCATGCTGACTTGGCCACCCGCCAAGCGCCCCCCGTGAATCGTCAATGGCGGACAGCCCGTCTCGCAATCAATCTGCACCCCGAGTTGGCGCAGACCGTCGACCAAGTCCTGAATTGGGCGGCGAGCCATTGCGTCATCGCCGACGAGTGTGACCGGGCCCGGAACGAGACAGGCTAGTGCGGCAAGAAAGCGCACCGTCGTTCCGCTATTGCCAACGAAGAGCGGCTCTTTGGGCGCGCGCAAACGAGCGCGGCCGCCCTGAACGACGAGCGTCGTCGGACCCGCGTCCTCGATAGGCACGCCGAGGGCAGACAAGGCGCTGCGCATATGCCGAGTGTCGTCGCTGTGCAGCACGCCCTCGAGCACGCTCTCGCCCTCGGCGAGGGCGGCCAGAACCAAAGCGCGATTGGTGATGCTCTTCGAGCCCGGAACGTGCCAAGTGAGCTCCGGCGCGCGTGAAAGCTTCGGGATCGCGAGGGGACCTTGCGGGAACATGCCAAACGCTGTTCTAGCGAAAGAATGCGCTGCTCGCTACACCGCGTCCGCACGGAGCGGAACACGAATGACCCGGCTAATTCCGCGCCAAAGTACCTTCCGAGGGCAGGTCGCGCTATATGTCCACACCCGCGTGCAGAGCGCGGGTCCGAATCTGCCATGCAACTCTTCGAGCACCCGTACTCCAACTTCTTGCAACGCGTCGAGAAGCCGACTCGCTACACTGGCGCGGAGCACGGTACGCGCCGCAAGGATTGGGGCTCCGTGGAGTCGCGCGTCTGTCTCGCCTTTCCGGACATCTACGACATCGGCATGAGCCATCTCGGCTTTCGCATGCTGTACAAGATCCTGAACGACGACCCGCGCACGCTGGCCGAGCGCGCTTACACGCCCTGGGTCGACATGCAGCGCGAGCTTTTGCAGCATGGCAAACTACTGCTCTCGCTCGAGAGCGCGCGCCCGCTGTGTGACTTCGACATGGTCGGTTTTTCGCTGCAATACGAGCTGACTTACACGAACATCTTGAGCATGCTGGAGCTCTCCGGCATCCCGCTACGCAGCGCCGCTCGGGGTGAAGACGACCCGCTGATCGTGGCCGGTGGCCCGGTCGCCACGCACATGGAGCCGATGGCGATCTTCCTGGATGCCGTCCTGATCGGGGATGGCGAAGAGGCCACGACCGAAATCGCCTTGTGCTGGGTGAACGGCAAGAAGCGGGGCTTGTCGCGCGAACAACGGCTGCGTGAGCTTTCTCGGATCCGCGGTGTGTACGTGCCCTCGCTGTACCAAACCGCGGTAGACCCCGACACGACCTTCGAGGTCGTCACGGGAACCATGCACCCCGACGTGCCGTTCCCCGTGGAACGCCGTCTTCTGGCGGATATTTCCAAATTTCCATTCCCTGACGACGGTCCCGTCGGCGGTCCGGAAGCGATCTTCGATCGCATGAGCATCGAGGTCGCGCGCGGCTGCACCGAGGGCTGCCGCTTCTGTCAGGCAGGGATGATCTATCGCCCCGTACGCGAGCGGGATCCGAAAGAGATCATCGACACGGTGCTGAGCGCGCTCGCCAAATCCGGGCAAGACGAAGTGAGCTTGACAGCGTTGTCCACTGCGGACGTGTCGTGCATCTCGCCACTGATCAAGCAACTCGTCGAGAAGACAGCGCCGGAACGGGTGAGTCTGGGTGTCGCGTCGCTGCGCGCCTACGGGCTGGCCGAGGACTTGTTGGATGACATGCGCAAGGTACGCGCCAGCGGCCTGACTTTCGCACCAGAAGCCGGCACACAACGGATGCGCGACGTGATCAACAAGAACGTCACTGAAGCGCAGTTGATGGAGACCGCGGAGCGCGTATTTTCACGCGGTTTCGACAAGATGAAGCTGTACTTCATCATCGGGCTCCCCACTGAGGAAGACGAAGACGTACGCGGCATCGTCGCGGTCGGTAAAAATGCGCTCGCGGTCGGCAAGCGCGTGGGCAAGCGTCCGGTCGTCACCGTCAGCGTCTCCACACACGTGCCCAAGCCCCACACGCCTTTCCAATGGTGCGCTCAAGACGCGTTCCCAGAAGTGCTGCGCAAGCAAGACCTGCTGCGAGACGCCGCAAACGGAGTCAAAGGGCTCAAGCTGCGCGTGCATGACTCGACGGCCAGTGTGCTCGAGGGCGTGCTTGCGCGTGGCGATCGTAAGCTCGGTCCGGTGATCGAGCGAGCGTTCCTGCACGGCGCGCGCTTCGATTCTTGGGACGACCAACTCAAACTCGAAGCATGGAAGGAAGCGCTCGCCTACTACGGCATCGAGATCGCGCCCTATTTGGGCACGATTCCGGTGACCGCCCGCTTGCCCTGGGATCACTTCGACATCGGCTTGGAAGAAGGGTTCTTGGCGCGCGAATACCGGCGTGCGTTGGCGAGCCGCGCGAGCCCCCCGTGCGGCAAGGTTGCCGGCATGTTCGTGCATCACACGAACGTCGCGGACGCCGCGAGCGATGCCCGAAAGCTCGTCTGTTACGACTGCGGCATCGCCTGCGACATGACCAAGATGCGCAGCGAGCGTGTCGAGTTCCTGACCAAGCTCGGCGCGAACGAGCGCAGGCTGCCCGTCATTGTCGAATCAACGAAAGAGCGCGACGTGTTCGACGACCTGCCCGAGCCGTTCGCGTTCGAGGCCGTACCGGAGCCGAGCGCCGTTCCAGCAAACGCAAAGCCGAAGAAGAAATCGCGTGTGTTGCCGGAAGCGCTTCGCCCGCAACGCGCGGGCGGCGAACCCGAACGTTTTCGGCTGAGCTTCGCAAAGACTGGCCCTGCGGCATTGCTCGGGCACCTCGACTTGATCCGCGAATTGCCGCGTGTGATTCGGCGCGCAGGCGCGAAGACGGCCTATTCCAAGGGCTTTCATCCGAAGCCCGAGATGTCGTTTGGCCCCGCGTTGTCGCTCGGCGTTGCCAGCCTGGACGAGTACCTGGACGTGAAATTGATCGACGCGCCGGGGCCCGCCGAGCTCCTGTCTCGGTTGAACCTCGCCGCGAGCGGTGGCCTCGAGTTCAAAAGCGTCGTTCCGTTGAGCGCCAACGATCGCGTGATCACGACGATCGTTACGGGCGCGCGCTACGTCATCGCGCTGGCCGAGAGCGCCGTCAAAGATCTGGGCGGCGTCGACGGACTCGAGCGTCGCATCGCGGAGTTCATGGCCAAGTCCGAATGCAAATTGCGCCGCGACATCGAGGGCGTCGGAAAGTTCATCAACGTTCGACAGTTCGTGGAAAAGATGAGCCTTGGTGGCGCTGAGTCGCTAGCGTTGCTGGAGCGAGCAGGGCTCGTCGGCCGCATGATTCCGGTCGACGTGACAATCGAGATCGGACAGCGTGGCTCCGCCAAGATTGCGGAAGTCGTCGAAGCACTCACGGGCATCAGCCATTTCCCCCACCGCGGCGTGCGCAGCGCGCTGCTCGCCGGCGCGGGCACCCCGCTCGACCTCGAGTTGCATCTGAAGAGGCCCAGCGCATCGCTTGCAACGGAGGCCGACGCATCATGATGCCGCACAATTTCGGGATGCCTCTAGACCTGTTTTCGTTGTGCTTGGTCGGCTTCCGAATCTGGATGCTGGTCGACGCGATCCGGCGGAGACCCCCCTTTTATTGGTATCTGATCATCTTCTTCGTGCCCCTCGGTGACTTCATCTATTTCGCGATGATCAAGCTCCCCGCAGGCGGCACCCGCTCATCACTGTCCACGCTAGCCACGGCAGTGAGCGCGCCTGGCCCGTCGCTGAGCGAGCTCGAGCTGCGCGCCAAGGAGACACCAAGCGAGTTGAACAAGCTCGCCTTCGCAGACGCCCTCGCAGCGGAGCAGCGGCCTCTCGAGGCGAGCGAGCGCTACCGCGACGTACTGCGTCAAGCGAGCGACAGCAAAGAAGCTCTGCATGGGCTCGCGCGTTCACTCTTGGCCTTGGGGCGCCCGCTCGAGGCGACGGAAGAGCTCTCACACCTGATGGAACTCGACTCCGGATTCCGCGACTACAGCGCCGCACTAGATTACGCGGAAGCGCTTTGGCAATCGGGTCAACATGACGACGCCATCGGATTATTGACGGGTCTGGTCGGCGTCAGCAAACGCATCAATCACCGCATGGCCCTCGCGCACTACTTGAAGGAGCAGGGCGATTCGGCCACGGCTCGCAATGAGCTCGACCTTGCGCTGCGTGATTTCGCGACGCAACCGGACTTCGTGCAGCGGCGCGATCGGCGTTGGGCTGACCGCGCTCGCAAACTACTGGCTGAGTTGAACTGACATGCACTTGCTCTTGGCTTGGTTGGTGTTGAGCATTTCAGTCTGGGTGACGGCTGGCATTTTGCCTGGGTTTCGCGTCAACGGCTTTGGCGGTGCCATCCGGGCGGCGGCGATCTTCGGCATCCTCAACTGGCTACTCGGGCAGTTTATCTTCGTGGTGCTCGGCATTGCGACGCTCGGAATCGGCTTCTTGTTGGCCTTCCTCACGCGCTGGTTCGTGATGGCGCTGCTGCTGAAGTTTGCGGACGCGCTGTCCTCGAGCTTCAAGATCAAGAATTTTGGCACCGCAATCGTCGGTGCACTCCTGATCAGCGGCATCGGCACTGTAGCCGAATACGGAATCCGCGTTCTCCACTGAACTGCGCGCGGGCTCTCTGCCGTGAAGGATTTGCGTCATGGTGCGACCGATCGTTCACGGTCGCGCTACAGAGCAAGCTTGA
>DATHOI010000557.1:0-4900 GCA_035485095.1 Polyangiaceae bacterium
CGGCCCGCCTGGGCCGCCCGGTGCGCCGCGCGGGTGCGCAATGTTGACCATCAGACGTCGACCGCGCAGATCGAAATTGCGCAGCGCAGTGATCGCTTCATTGGCCGCTTCAGCAGTGCCCATCGTGATGAAGCCGAAGCCGCGCAATCTGCCGTCGGGACCGACTGGCAGATGAATACGCGCCACAGGTCCGACGTTGTTGTCGGTGAAAATCTGCGTCATCTCTTGCTGGCTCGTGTCGTACGGCAAATTGCCGACGTACAGCGTGCGATCCTCGGTCATCTGCGGACCGCCGCCGCCGCCACCTCCGCCTCCTCCGCCTGGTCCGGGTGCGTGCGATGGACCGCCTTCACCGCGACGCGGAGGTTCGGACGAGAACGGGCGCACGGAGATCGCGCGACCGGCTTGCAACGAACCGTCGAGCTTGTCGCGTGCAGCGATCGCTTCGTCCGACGTTGCGAACGTCACGAAACCAAAACCACGCGGCCTACCTGTCGCGCGGTCTCGCGGCAGACTGACGTCCACCACTTTGCCCCCAGTCGCTTCGAACAATTGCCTCAGCACGTCTTCGCTGATGGACTCGGGCAAGCCCGCCACGAAGAGTTTTCGTGCATCCTCGGTCGCCATTTTCTCGTCGTTTCCCTAAAGTTCGCTGCGCCCTAGCAATGGCCAGGGTAAGCGCAGAAGCCAGGTTTCACGATAACTGCCCGCGAATCGCCGTTCAAGTCAGCAGTTTTGGGAGGCCGCCGGCCCACTGGCCGATGAGCCGTGATCGGCGCGTCGTGCGACGGACGAGTGAGGCCGTCGTGTAAGCTGCCGCGCGTCATGAAGCTGCGCTTGATCGTCAACCCGACCGCCGGCAGTGGGCGCACGGCGCGTCGCGTTCCAGCATTGAAGCGAGTGCTCGAGACCCACGGAATCCACGCAGAGATCGCCGAAACACGGGCACCCGGCGACGCCACACGCTTGGTCCACGAGGCGCGCGCCGACGGCATCGAATGCCTGCTCGTGATGGGCGGAGACGGCACCTTGAACGAGGTGAGCCAGGGCTACCTCGACAGCGAGGGGCAGCCCATTCCCGGCCCCGACTTGGCGCTGTTGCCCTCGGGCACGGGCGGGGATTTTCGAAAATCATTCGCGCTTGGCACCGAGATAGAGGAAGCCGTCGAGCGCCTGAAGCATGCCGCGCCTCGTCCGCTCGATCTTGGCATCCTCGAGCTCACCGCCAACTCGGGCGAACCGATTCGACGCGCGTTTCTGAACATCACGAGCTTCGGCATCGGCGGGCTCACTGATCGATTGGTCAACTCGGGACCCAAATGGATCGGCGGGCGCGCGGCATTCTTCGTCGGTACGTTACGCGCAATGGTCGCTTACAAGAACGCTCCAGTGCGCGTGCGCGTAGACGGAGAGATCTGTCTCGAAGCGCCGATCCTGAACGTCGCGATCGCCAATGGCCGCTATTTCGGCGGCGGCATGAAGATCGCGCCCGACGCGGATCCAAGTGACGGCTTGTTCGACGTGGTCGCAATGCACGACTTGACTCGCGCGCAGGGTGTCGCGCTCGCGCATCGCATCTATCAAGGGTCACACGTGGGTCAGCCCGGAGTGCGCGTGGCGCGTGGCGCGCTCGTCGAAGCAGAGAGCCTCGTGCCGCGCGCCGAGGTACTGATCGACATGGACGGAGAGACGCCAGGACGGCTGCCACTCGTTGCCCGCGTCGCCCAGGGCGCGCTCAAGATTCGGGCGTGACGGCCGCGCCGCGCCGCGGTCCGCCGAGCTCACGTGGCGGAGTTGGTGGCGCGAAGCCTTCGGGCTTGCCGGCTAGGTGCAAGGCGCGCGAAAAAAAATACACGCCCATAGCGAGGAGCCCGAAGCACGCCCATTGCGCTGGCGTGAGTCCACCGTAACGCGGGTCGACCGCCGCGTTGAGACCCGTCGGTTCTTCGATGCGCAGAAAATCCAGCGCAAAACGCACGGGGGCATAAGCAATGGCCATCGCGCCCACGTAGAAACCCCAAGGACGAGGTTTGCGCCTGAGCCACAGAAACGCGAGCGCGAGCGGAATCGTCAAAAGCATCTCGTACAAGCCGAGATCGAAGCGGCCGCCACCGGGATATTTGACCGCGATCCACAGATTGCTGGCGAGGCCGGGGTGATCGTGCGCGACGCTGCAGCCGCTGCGGCCAAACACCCACGCGACGGGAAAGGCGCTGCAGATCACGTCGGCATAGGGCAGCACCTCCGTCCGATAGCGCCACTTCCAGATGAAAATGCCGATCACGCCGCCCGTGAAGCCACCGAAGCTCGAGAGCCCCTCCCAAATTCGGAACAACGAAAGCGGATCGCGCAGCACCTGACCTGGATAATAGAAAATAACGTCCAGCATGTGGCCGCCCAAGAACCCGATGCCGACCACCCACGCGATGAAGCTCGTCAACACGCGCTCGTTCAAGCCGAGCCGTTTGCCCTGCTTCGTCGCCAAATACGAGCCGAGGTAAACACCGATGGCAACGAGTGTCCCGAACGGCTTGATCGAAAACGTGCCCGGCGGAAACCCTCCAAAGAAACCTTTGGGGATGAGCACCAGCTCCGGGATCTGAACGTAAGGAATGGCGGGCGTGCTGAACACGGGTGGGGCAATACCACAAGCGTCCGTGCGCGCGACCGAATCCGCGGCTTCAGCGCCTTTGTGCCGTGATGGTCAGCCGATCGAGCGCGCCCGCTTCCAAGCCCGCGACGACCTCCAGCTTCACGCCGTCACAGCGCCGAGCGAGCACGACTGGACTCACTACGTCGAGCGCGCAACGCGCTTTGGGCAGCGGCTCCTCGAGAGCATCGTCGAGCACGTCGAGCGCATGAGCCAGCGCTTCCGCGTGTGCCTGTGGGTTGTCGGCGTGCACCGCGTTGACCTCGACGGCCTCGGCTAGGCGCGTCAAAAGCTCCGGCCCGGCGAGAGAGACCCGCTGCACGAGGCCGCGCTCCAGCACGATCTCGAGCGTGACCCGGCCAGTGCGATCGGTCAGGATTTTATTGTCCGGCACGGAGTACGGAAACGAGAATTCTTTGCTGCAGCGATCTCCGTCGCACGTTCCGGAGGGCTGACGCACACGAAACCGAAGCAAGAGCTCGCTGTCGAGCTCCGAAGTCGGCGCACCGAAGCTGCGTGTTTTTCCGAGCGACCGAGCCAGCGTCGAAAACTCGCGCAGGAATCCGCGACGTTGTTCCGCTGCCGTCGCCAAATGCGTCTCGATCCCCGACGCGTGCTCCAGCATGCGTTGCTCGCGACGGTCGGCAAAAACGCGACGCGACGCGAGCTCGGTAATGCGGTCGGTGACCGCCTCCGCATGCGGGCCGCGCGGCATCGCGTCGAGATACGCGCGCAAGCGCGGCAAGTTGTCCCAAGCGAGCTTGAAGTAGTGTTTTTCCGCTGGTTTGAACCATGCCCGCACTTCCTCGCGATAGTCGCCGTCGGGGTACTCCCGCAAATAGCGATCGCTGGCGCCCAGTCGCTGTTCGAGAGTGGTCGCGAGTCGGGTACGCCGATAGTCCGCGTAGTCCCCGAAATCACCCGTCATGCGCGCGGTGCTGGCACAGGCGCTCAGCATCAGCGCGAATGCGAACGCAAAGCGGGTCGAGGTGCGCATTACGGTTCGGGCTCCGGACAGAAGTTGCACTCCGTCGGCACCGTCGGCGCGTCGTCGCGCATGTAGGCGCTGTAGTCGCTGCAGCTCGCGTTCTCCAGAGCACGGAGGCAGACTTCGCCGTCGTGTACCAACGGCAAACATCGATCGGGGAACGCCGCCGGGTAGCTGGTCGGCGAATCATCACACGCGTTCTTACAGGCCATCGAAGTCAGCCCGCAATCCCCACAGTGTTGGCAGTCCGTTGCGGCCTTGCTCGCGAAGAAGATGCCCGGATCGAGCTCGGCTGGCTTCTGACCGCAGCCACCAATGTCGCCAGGAGTGGGAGCCGTACAAAATAGGAACGACAGAAGCGCGAGCGCCAGCTGCCCGCGATGCTCCCAAACCCGCCGGGCCAGCCCGGGAGCAACGCCAGAGGCAGCGCTGGAGTGCGTCATTTGAGTACCTCGTAGTCGAAGAAAACGCCGATTTCCCCCGACAGAACCGGAATCGTCGTCACCGAATGATCGAGCGTCCCCGCGCCATAATACAGGCTGCCGACGAGCTCGCTCTGCAGCCCGATGCCCGAGCTCACCATGAATGCAGCGCCAAACGCCGTCTCGAGCCCGCCACTCAGATCGGGTTGCAGGATGATCGGGAGGCCGAACCGACCGAATAGGATCGTCCGCCCGTTACCGACACGCTCGAGCCCAATGTACGACACGCTCAGCACTTCTTGTGGAATGCCTTGAGCCGCGACTGATAGGTGGAGGACCACGCCGTGTGCCAGCCCGTCAGGTGGCCCACGCACGACACCCAAACCGAGATCGTAATAGGCAGCGGTGAGCGAGAGCGACTCCGAGGTCTTGCCGAGCTCCGTCGAGAGCCGATACGGATTGTTGAAACGAAGGCCGTCACCCAAAGAGAGCGATGCAAACGAGTGCCAGTAATCGGGGCTCGACGCGATCGGCGTGTGATAGCGTTCGTCACTTTGGGGTTCGGGGTGCGCGTCGTCGGCGACCGAAGCCGTCGTGGTCTGCGCGCGGGCGGACCGAACGTGGAGCAGGACGAGCCAGAGCGGGCAGAGCCCGAAAGCGAGCCCACGGCGACCTAGAAACTGCCCGGAAATTCGCACGATTAACGGCTAGCAGGAGTGAAGCGGTCGTTCAGGCGGCGCGCGAGCAAACTCGCTCGATCTCGTCGATTCGCTTTGGGATCGCGTCGCTCAGCACGACTGCTCGGTCTTCGGTAACGAGCACGTCGTCCTCGATGCGCAC
>DATHOI010000558.1:0-2728 GCA_035485095.1 Polyangiaceae bacterium
TGACATTCGGCCAAGGGCGAAATCAGAAATGGCTCCATACGGAGCTCATTGCTCGTCAGGCTGACCGCGGTGATGCCGCCTTTCTGAAAGCCAGTGGTGCCCAGCTGCCCGGAGGTGGTGCAAGCTGCAACAGGTCCGGCAAAAGTGGCGGCTATTTTAGGTCCGAGCTTTTCCAGATCGTAGTGGGACGAACAGAACAGCAACGTGACGGCAGCGCCGTGAGCATCCAAATGCTCGCGCAATTCGTCGATCGCTTCGTGCTCATCGGTGCGCAGAGTGTGCGCTTGACGCACCAAGAGCCGCTTTTCCAGTCCCACGTTTCTCAAAACGGCGCGAACGCCAATCCATTAACCGCTAACGCATTCGAACATTCGCTTCACCATTCACCATTCACCATTCACCATTCACCATTCACCATTCGCGCTTCAGGATTTCCGCTCTGGCGAAATCCGACGCCGGCCGGAGAAATTAGCCGCCTTGCCCTATTTGGTTATCGCGGCGGCGACCGTTCCCCAAGGATGAGAGGACGGGGACCGTGCAATATTCGGTGTCTCCCATAGGTGAGCTCGTGGCACCGCGCGCTGACGACGAATCGAAGATTCTGCTCGTTGATGACGACCGTGAAATCCTGACAGTCCTGGAGCGCGCGCTGACGAATGGGCACACGCGCGTGCTCACCGCGAACACCGGCGCGGCGGCGTTGGCTCAGCTCAGCGAGCACAACTTCGACGCCCTGGTGAGCGATATTCAAATGCCGGGGATGAGCGGGCTCAAGCTGCTGCGTGCCGTGCGCGAGCATGATTTGGACTTGCCAGTGGTGCTCATGACCGGTCAGCCCGATCTCAAGGGCGCCGCCGCAGCCGTGGAGCACGGCGCTTTTCAGTACCTGATCAAGCCGGTCACGCTGGACCGCTTGCGCGCCGTCGTGGAGCGCGCGGTCAATGTCGGGCGCATTGCCCGACTGAAACGTGAGTGCGCGCTGGAATTCGGCAGCGGCTCATTTTACGTGGGAGACCGGGCGGGCATCGAAGCCAAGTTCGAACGCGCCCTGCAGTCGCTGTGGATGGCATACCAGCCGATCGTGAGCGCGCAAGACAGCGTGATCTTTGCTCATGAAGCGTTCTTGCGCAGCGAGGAAGCAGTGCTGCCGCACCCGGGGGCCGTACTGAAAGCCGCCGAGCGCTTGCGTCGAGTCTACGACGTGGGGCGCGCCGTGCGCGATCTCGTCGCGCTCGACGCGGAGCGCGACGAGTTTCAGCAATCATTTCTATTCGTCAACCTGCACGCCGAGGATCTGCTCGACCCAACGCTGTACTTGCCCGGAGCAGCGCTGACACGCATTGCAACGCGCACCGTGCTCGAGCTGACCGACCGCGCATCGCTCGAGACCACGACTGACGTCGAGGAGCGCGTGGGACGCCTGCGCTCGCTCGGCTTCCGCATCGCGCTCGACGACATGGGCGCCGGGCAAGCGGGGTCCAATACGTTCACGCAGCTCGAACCGGAATTCGTGAAGCTCGACATCTCGGTCATTCGAGGTGTGCAGCGCGACCCGGGCAAGCAGAAAATCGTGCAGTCGATGGTTCGGCTGTGCCACAACATGGGCAAATCGGTGATCGCTGAAGGGGTGGAAAACGCCGAGCAACGCGACGTGCTCGCGGCAGCCGGGTGCGACTTCTTGCAAGGCTACTTCTTCGGCAGGCCCATGCCGGTAGCGGAGCGTTCGAGCTTGCCGCAAGTGCGCGGCGCTACGCGCTGAGCGCCGCTGGCGCGAGAACGCGCTATGCTGCGCGTCCGATGAGTGAAGAGCGCTTTCCCTGTCCAGCCTGCGGGCACCTCGTTTTCGCGGAGGCGCCCGGTTCGGACGACATCTGCCTGGTATGTCTTTGGGAGGACGATCTGACGCAACTCCGCTGGCCGGAGCTCGCTGGAGGCAAGAACGCGGTCTCGCTCGCCGAAGCGCAGCGCAACGTCGTCGCGCTCGGCGCGATCGAAGAGCGCTTCGCGGGAGACGTACGCCCTGCAACGGACGAAGAGCCGCTCGATCCGACGTGGCGCGTGATAGCGAGCTCGGATCCGTTCGAAGCGCCAGACGACAGCGCGCCCTGGCCGGAAGACAGCACCACGCTCTACTACTGGCGACCGACTTTTTGGAGAGCACGCGCGCCCGACGCTTGAGGGTCACTCGGTCGGCGCGCGGAGGCCGCGTCAGCTCTCCTCGCCACGGAGGCGAAATAGCAAGCGCTCGATCTTGCGCAGCAAGAGCTGCGCGTCCGTCTTTTCGACGTAGTCCTCGGCGCCGAGCGAGAGCGCAATGCGGCGCTCCTTCTCGAGATCTCGCTCCGCGGACCAGACCAGCACCGGGATCTCGGCGGTGATGGGATCCGCTTTCAGCTTGGCCAGCAGATCGCGGCCGTCTGCGTCAGGGAAGCCCAAATCGAGAACGAGCAAATCCGGCTTCAGCTCGAGCGTCATGGCGTGCACGGCGGCACCCGAGCTGACGTGTAACACCTCGTGACCGAACTCGGCGGCGACCCGTTTGACGGCGCGCTGCACCGCCGGGTCGTCATCCGCGAGGAGAATGCGGCATGGGCTCGGCATAGGTCGTTACTATACCCGGACCCGACGCGTTGACGAACGCGCACTCCAGGGCCGCGGACGCCCGAGTCGTTGGGCGAAATCCGACACTCCCCAGAGACTCAGCGATGACCGTGGCCGCCGCTGGCCC
>DATHOI010000559.1:0-2711 GCA_035485095.1 Polyangiaceae bacterium
ACAAGCTTAGATCGAGGATGCCGGCATTGATCGGGTCGAGTTTACGGTAGCTCGTATTGAAGAAATCCGAGGCCGACCAGAACTTCGGATCCGCGCGCCGCGTCCCATAGCGATCGAGGAATTTGCTCCAACTGGCGTCCGCTGGGGTGAGCCCGGTCACGTCAGTGACGAAGTGGTCGACATCCGCGCTGTCGACCGCAAGAAAGAAGTTGGGCCGGCTCGTGATGATGCCGCGCACGACGTGTAGCGTGTCCTCCGCGGGGACCAGTTCGTCCGGCTCGAGGAACATGAAGTCGATATTGAGGTGCGCGCGATTGCGCACGATTGTGTATATCAAATCGTCGTCGCCCGGGCTCGGAGCTCGAACGCGGAGTAACGTGGTGTCCGGGAAGACTCGCACGAAAGGCCCCGTTGTGGCGACCATGCGGCGCGCCGCGCGTTCGAAACGTGCTTGCACGTCGTCCCCGGTGATGGGCACATCTGCCCATTGCACGGGCTCACGCTCGCCCACGACCGCGCTTGGCAGTGCACTTGCCAGTACGCGGCGGATCAGCTCGTCCTTCGCGTGCGCGGGGTCGTCGTAGGCGATGCGTGTCTCGGCCCCGCCGTAAAATGGTTGCACTACGTCGACGAGCAACGATATGCCTGCGCCGCGGTACCAAAATTTGCGCACGGGCTCGCGCTGCGCCTGTGGCAGAAATCGCAAAAAGCCGTCCTCCGCTTCGATGCGTAGCAAGTTCATGTAACGACGCGTCGAGAACTGATGAATGACGTTGCCGAAGACATCGAAGCCGGCGACGAGATCATAGTACATGCGCTCGAAGATCGGGTAGTCGAGCACCCAGGCGGTTTTCGGGACTCCGCCTGTCGCGCCGGGCAGCACGAAAGCGCTCTCGTTGTGCCGATACACGGTGAGCACCGCGCCTGGGTTGTTGCCGTCACCATTCCAGATGTCGGCAAACGTTCGGCCGGCTGCCTTCGTGTCGCGCAGGTAGCTGGCTTGTTGTTTGAGGTACTGAAGCTCGCGCATTTTGAAGCGCGCATACAGCCCTTCCAAACCATCACCACCGAGCGCGGGCAAGGCCAGATTGCTGGCCACATTCGGCAAGTAAGCGGCGTCGCTGACCGCCGGATCAGTGTCCGGCGACAGGAAGAAGATCAAAAAATGCTCGTCGATCACGTTGAGCGCGATCTGCCCGCGACACACCGGTCCGTCGATGAATGTCTTCACGTGATAGAGCGCGTCGTCGAGCATGAACTGATAGCGCGAGCGCGCGGGGATGGCGCCGAACGCGACGAATGGGTTCGCTGCAATATCCACGTCGTACGACGGGAACGTGGGCGCTGCGCTGCCCCAATCGACGTTCAGGAAGAGTTGCCGAATGCGGGCGAGCTTGGCGTCGTTGAACAAATACGGAATGTGCGTCTTTTCGACGACCGTCTCGTTTAGCCGTCGCAGCCGGTAGTACACATGGTTCGACTTCGGGTCGTCGTACGGGCGTACAGTGGCGATCTCGTCGAGCGGCTCGGGCGCCTTGGTGCGCGAGCGCACCAAGCGAAACCACTCTCCGGGCGCGCTCTCGAAACGAACGTGCGCATACGCCAAGTGCTCGAAGAGGTAGCGCGCCACGAGCCGCGTTTTTGGGTCGTCGGCATTGAAAAATGCCTCCCAAGTGTCGATCTCTGCGCTGGTCGCTGCGCCCTCACTCGGCGGCGCGCTGCCCGGCGCACCGCGCCGGATCCAATTGGCGAGGGCCTGGACCTGGTCCGTCGCCAACGGGGGAAAGCCGAATGGCATGCCACGCTCGGGCTTGAGCCGCAGCTCGACGTCGAGCGCCTCGAGCGACTTTGGACACAGCTGCAGCATCGCCGCCGCATCGAAGGCCGTGCCTCCAGGGCTTTCGAGCCGCTGTTCGACCATCCGGTAGAGTAGGGAAGCGTTCGGATCTCCCGCCACCGCGCTGCTGCGCGCCAGCACCGGAAAGAAGCCGAACTGCGCTTGCCAGTCACGGGTCGATTGCGCATCTTGGAACATGCGCGTCGGTGCGATCGCTTCCGGGCGGAGCGGCATGTACACCGGCTTCGGGTTCGCGCCGCGGTCCACTCCCTCGAACGACTGAAGATTGAGCTGACAAGGCGCGTCGAAGCACGAATGGCAGACGACGCAGCGTTGGTCGAAGAGCGGTTGAATCGTCGAGGCGTAAACTGGGTCGGTCGTCGCTGCGGAGCTCGACGTGGCAGCGGGCACCGCTGGCGGCGATACGCGTTTGCGACTCGTATAGGCGCGGCTCGCGAGCGCTAGCGCAATGAAGGCCAACGCTGCGAACAGTGCGGGCCTGGCCGCGTTTCCCCTGGGCGTCACCGCCGGAGAGTCGGATCAAGTGGTGTGCTACGTCAAGGCGACAGCGTGACCGAGCCGGCGTCGAGCGCGACCTCGTAGTAACCGTGCTCGCTCCAAGCGAGGGTCGTGCCGCCTTGGGTGAGCGTGCCACCGCCGACCGTGACCCGTAAGTATCGGCCGGGCGGGAAGTGCGCGGGCAGCGTCCACGTCCACGTCTTGCTGCTGCCCGAGGTCGTCGGCGTGAGGGCCGAGACGAGCTTCTGCGCGCGCCAGTAAGCGCCCACGTGGACGACGCTGTCCGCCCAAGTGTCGCCCACGGTCTTGGCGTGGTTGATGGCTGCGACTACGTCCGTGATCGACACTGGGTTGT
>DATHOI010000560.1:0-4281 GCA_035485095.1 Polyangiaceae bacterium
CGTCAGAACTGCTTCGGCCTTATCGAAGTCAGTCGCCAGGTAGTGCTCGTTGATGGCCTCGTCGATCTTCTTCGAGGCGGCGTTGTCGCGCGTAAACTGCGCCAGCGCCGGAAGCGTGAAGAACGTAATCAGTGCCAAGCACAGCAGTCGGATCGACAATCGGCGATACACGGAATCCTCCAAACGGGGGGGCTCCTGCGAGGGAGCCAAGTTGCGGGGCTGAATCATGGCCGGTCGAATGCACGCCGGCAAAAACTAATGCGTAGCGACCCCTCGATAGATCATTGGATCGTCATCAAGCCTACTGAGTGCCCGTCTTTGGGCACCCTTCCTTCGAAGCTTCGGAGCGAACGAACTGAACACGGCGATTGAGTGCCCGGTTCTGCTCGTTGCTGTTGTCGACGATCGGACGCTCCATGCCGTAACCCACGGCAGTTAGGCGCTCGATCGTGACGCCGTGCGCAATCAGGTACTTCATGACCGAGTGCGCGCGGCGGTTGGACAAATCCTTGTTGTAGGCCGGGGCGCCCTTGTTGTCGGTGTGGCCTTGGACCTCGAGCGTGATCTTCGGGATCTTGGCCAGGACGTCCACCACGGCGTCGAGCACTGGGAAGCTTTCGGGCCTGATCTTGTCCTTATTGAACTCGAAGTGAATTTGCTGGGTGATCTTCACTTCACAGTCAGTGACGACGACCAGCGCGTTCTTCACCGGGCAGCCGAGCGGCTCCTGGGTGGTCGACCCCGGCTCGTTCGGGCATTGATCCTTCACGTCGGGGACGGTGTCCTTGTCGTTGTCTGGATCCGGGCAGCCGTCCTGGTCCTCGTAGCCGTCCATGTCCTCCGGCTCGTTCGGGCACTTGTCACTCACGTCCGGGATGCCGTCCAAATCATTGTCGGCTTCGGGGCAACCATCGGTGTCGAGGTAGCCGTCCTTGTCCTCGGGATCGAGCACACACTGATCGACCGAATCCGGAATGCCATCCCCGTCAGTGTCCGGGTCGTCGGGGCAGCCGTCTTGGTCTTGAAAGCCGTTGTAATTTTCCGGATTGTCGGGACACTTGTCGACCGGGTCGAGGATGCCGTCGCCATCGCGATCGCCCGGTGCGGCTTCGACGAAACCACGCACGGCGCAGTACTGCGGCGGTGACAAGAAGTCCGCTGCGTGCGCGTTCGGCTCCGCCTTCCAGATATGCGCTTGCGCCTTGGAAATGAAGCCTTGATCGAGCTCGAGGCTCGCGAATTGCAGTTGGCTCCGGGCAATAGCGAGCTCGCGCGGCGCGCAACGAATTGCGCCGTTGCGCTCTGCTTGTTCGACGATCTTGTCGAGCCCAGCGATCTGTCCGCGCAGACGAGGCGCTTGCGCACAGCTGCCAAGAACGAGCGGAGTTGCGAGCAGCGTGCTCCACCAGCGCGACTGACGGACACGCATCATCATCGACCCGCCCCGCGGTGCGCTTCACGCGCCAAGCGGATCGCTTTGTCGGCGTACTCTTCACTGGCCTCGGCGAGATCTACAGCATCGCTATAATCGGCTTCGGCGGCCTCGCTCTCGGCTTTCTCGAGGTGCTCTTTTGCGTAGTAATATTCGTAGGGCGCGTACTGCTCGGCGCCGAGCTCGTGCGCTTCTTCTACCTTGCCCGAGGCGGCGTTCACCTGGATCGCGTAAATCGTGTTTCCACAACCCACGCTGCTGAGTGCGATACCCGCTGCACCTGCGACACGCCACAGAACGCGCGTCAGCCACCGTTCAGTTGGGCAGTGACTTTTGTTGAAGCTTCGCACCGGTCGCCCGTTCCTCGAGAACTGAGACCCGCGATCGCGAGGCCCTATTTCGCTGGGAACGCTAGCAATCTGGCTCGACCTGCGTCAACCAGCCTGTGCTCTCAGAGGGGCGCAAATGCGCTTTTCCTATGAGTCGAGGCGCGCAGCCAACGCGCTCGGAAACCGATACCATTCGCGCTGCCTGTCTCGAACTGCAGGCGCGTTCGAGACAGGAGCGGGGTAGGTGCACAGCGCACCTAGGCCGACAGGTTTGACTCGCGACCTAGCCGGTTTGCGTTCGCGAGTCGCGCTCAGTTGCCGCGCTCACAGACGACGGTAAACGCCGACGACCTTGCCCAGCAGCATGGTCGACTTGAAGTCCGATGCGCGCACCAAGATAGGTGCCATTTGCGCATTGGCCGGCTGAAAACGTACGTAGTCGCGCTCGGGGTGGAAATACTTCACGGTCGCTTCGTCCCCAATCAAAGCAACGACGATATCGCCGCGCTCGGCCGTCGATTGCTTCTTCACGAAGATGTAGTCGCCGCTCATGATCCCGGCTTCGATCATGGAGTCACCGGTGACGCGGAGGCCGAACACTTCACGGCCGCCTTTCACCAACATGCGGTCGACGCGCACCGTGTCGACCACGTTCTCTTCCGCAAGAAGCGGTAGCCCAGCGGCGACTCGGCCGAGCACTTGGATCTCCACCATGTCGTCGTCGTTGGCTTTGGCGGCACTCGAAGACTCCGTGCCCATGCCAGCGACCAGCTTCAGCGCGCGACTCTTCATGTCCTCACGCCGGAGGTAGCCTTTGCGCTCGAGCGCGCGCAGGTGATCGTTGACTCCGTTTGTCGAACGAATACCCATGTACTCGCCGATCTCCCGGAGGGTCGGCGGATAGCCGCGCTCCTCGATCGACTTGCGAATGAAATCCAAAGTCTGCTCTTGGCGACCGGTCAAACCTTGCATGGCGGGGACACAATACTGAACAGGTGTTAAGACGTCAAATTCTGTGCGGCGTGCACAGAAGATTAGTTGAAAAGAACAGCAAGTCTAATAACTTACAAAACGGTCCCGAAGTGGTCCAGAGGCTATGCACAGCTTGTGGAGGAGTTTTCAGTGCTTCGAGTCGGCGCTTTCTAAGGATCCCAGCGCGTGGCGCACGCGCGCTGTCACCTATTGGCGTTCGGCCCAGGGCGTGCTGCGCATCACGCCTCGTCGAATCGACGTGCGTGAGTCGAGCGGGCGCTCCGCGAGCGCTCAGAACTTGCCGCTGATCGACAGGAAGGTCAGCTTGTCGGTCGTTTCGCGCAGGCGGCCCAGCAGCATGCGAACGATGCTCCACAGGACCTCGTAGGCCAGGTCCTTGTGCAAAAAGAGCAGATCGTCGAAGCCATCCTTGGGAATGGCGAGCAGCTGGCAGCGCTCGTGAACGCGTGCATCGGCGGAGCGCGGGGATTCGTCGAGCAGCGCCATCTCACCGAAGATCTGGCCTGGGCCCAGCACGGCCAAGGCCTCTTCTCCCATGCCGGGCACGTCGCGGCTGATCCGGACCTTGCCCTCTAGGATCAGGTACAATTTGTCTCCGGCGTCGCCGTGCTGAAAGATCTTCGTGCCGAGCGCGTGGTTTTCCTCGGTGGCGACCTTAGCGATGAGCTCGATGGCCTGAGGCTTTAGCCCGGCGAAGAGATCGATCTTGGCGAGCTGCTCGATGCGGTCGTTCATGGTCCTGGATTGGCAGGTCGATTGCGGTGAGCAAAGCACACGGCCCGCCCGGCTGAGTGCACCGGACTCTAGCCCGGAAAGCGCCTCGAAGTGAAATCGCAGGCTTCAGCGGGTGAAGCGGACCACGAACGGTGCGGTGGACATGGTGATCGGGTTGCCAGCGGTGTCCAGCGCAGACGCGAATTGTTTGCGAAACGCGCAGGCGCGGGTGGCTTGCCCGAAGCCGTTACCGGGATCGCGCAGAATGGTCACCGACTTGGCGCGGCCGTCGGGACCGACGGTCACCGTGAGTTGCACGACTGCGGTGTCGATGCCTTCGATGTCCGCTTCAGCGGGAAACCCGCAATCGTTCCAGCTGCCGCCCATAGGCGCTGCAGCGCGGGACAAGTTGGAGCCGGCCGCAGACGAGACTGGCCCAGGCGCCGCCTTGGCCACGCCTTCCGGCTTGGCGCGGATGTCCCTGACTGCTGTGTTCGAGGTGCCGTTGCTCGCGGTTACGCCACCCGCAAAGCGATCCCCGTTGCCGCTCACGAAGCCGTCGCCCGTGAGGTCCACTGGCTCGTTGGGGTCGGGGTCGGCGGTCAACACTTTACCGGCCTCAGCAGCAGCAGCTGGTGGCGGCGCGTTCGTCGGGAGGGCCACGGCGGGTGCCGCAGCGGGGATTTCTTTTGGTTCCGGCGGCGGCTCAGGTTCGGGTGGCGGAGGCGGTGGTGGCGGTTCTGTCACGTCGATGTCGATCTGAGAGTGCAGACGCTCTCGGATTTGCGCCTGCACGAGCACCGCGAACGCGTG